>DAIDJK010000069.1 GCA_027450225.1 Bryobacterales bacterium
GATGTTCGCGGCGGTTTGAGTGGCGAGTTCATGACCGATCCGTCGCCAACCAACGGGGCCCCCGCCGGACAGGCGCGAATGGACCAGACCAGCGGCCCCGCCCGGTTGTCGCCGGAGACTCCGGAAACTCCGCCGCAAAGCCCCGCCGGAATCGCCGAAGCCACGGATGCCGCGCCGCGCGGATGGGTGCACCGGCTCTCCGCCGTGCTTTTCATAGTATTCTGCTTCGAATTGGGCCTTTTCCTGCTGATTTACCCGTGGACGGACTCATGGAATCAGAACTACTTCTCCTGGCTGCCGGCGGGTCCGCTGCATTCCTTATGGCGCCCATTGTGGACCAATTCCTGGTTTCGCGGCGCCATCAGCGGCCTCGGGGCGGCAAATGTATGGATCGCCCTGACGGAAGTGTTCCGATTATTTTCATTCCGGCGCCGCGGAGAATGAAACCCTCGCCGCCGGGAGTTCATCCATTCAAGTGATCCGGGGTGGGTTTATGAGGGGATTACTTCCTGCTGCACTGATACTGACGGCATTCGCGCACGCCACCGTGGGTAATGGCGCACTCGAGCAGGCGCAGAATCTTTATAATCATACGGAATACGCGCAGGCAATTTCGATCCTGAAACAGCAGCCGCAGGCGTCCGGAACTCTGCGGCTCCTGGGCCAGTGTTATTTCATGAACGGGGATTACAAAAAGGCGACCGACACGCTCGAAAAAGCGGTGGAACTGGCCCCCAACGATTCCGATACTCTTACGTGGCTGGCGCGCGCCTGGGGCCGCCGCGCGGAGACTTCCTTCCCCCTGCAGGCGATCGGTTTCGCCGGCAAGTCCCGGCAGGCCTTCGAGAAGGCCGTTCAGCTCGATCCCGGCAACCGGGAGGCGCTGAGCGATCTTTTCGAGTATTATCTCGATGCGCCCGGGTTCATGGGCGGCGGCATCGACAAGGCCCGCGCGCTGCTTCCCGCCATCGAGAAGAACGATCCTTCGCAGATCTACATCGCCCGCGCGCTCATCGCCGAAAAAAAAGACCAGCTGGACCAGGCCGAAGCCCAGCTTCGCCAGGGCGTCCAGGCCGCTCCGCACCAGGTGGGCAGGCTCCTCGATCTCGCCAGACTCCTGTACAAACAGGGCCGCTTCGATGAGGGCGAGAAGCTCTTCGCACAGGCCGAAAAGGTGGCGCCCAATGCGCCCCGCATCCTGTTCGCCAGAGCTTCGGCGTATATTCAGTCGCAGCACAATGTGTCTGAGGCCCAAACTCTCCTGAAGAGGTATATCGCTTCCGGCAACCTCACGCCCGACGATCCTTCACGCGCCGAGGCGATGAAGCTCCTCAAGCAGGCTGAAGGCAGCTAGATCGGTGCAACTCGGCGAAGCGTTCAGCTTCAGCGTTCAGGCTCTCCGGCTCAATCCGGTTCGCTCGTTCCTCACAGGCCTCGGCATGTTGATTGGAACCGCGTCGGTCATTCTCGTCGTCACCATCTCGCTCACCAGCAAAAACTACATCCTCGAACAGATCGAAGGCGTGGGATCGAACATGATCTTCGCGTCCTATGAAGTCGGCACCCAGGAATCGAACGCCACCGTCAACGCCGATTTCATCAAGATGTCGGATGTGGAGGCGATCCGCCGTCAGTTGGCCAGCCGCATCGTCGCCGCCACCGGCATCGAGAGCACTTACGATTCGATTTTCTCCAACGGCAAGGAAGAACGCCTGCTCGTCATCGGGTCGGATGAGTATTACAGGCCGGTGCGCAATCTCGTGGTGCTGAGCGGCCGCTTCTTCGACGCGAGCGATGTCGATCTCCGGCAGAAAGTAGCTCTGCTCACCGAAAAGCTCGCCAAAAGGCTCTATGGAAGCCAGTCCGCCGCGGTAGGCCGGACCATCAAAATCCACGGCCTCCAGTTCACCATCATCGGCACCTTCAAGGAAAAGGTGGAAAGCTTCGGCCAGTCGGAATTGAACGCCGAAACCGTGCTCATCCCCATCACCGTCGAGCAGTACTTCGTACGCGTGGAGAGAATCGATCCCCTATACGTGCAGGTGCGCTCGCCCCAGGAAGTCGAGGCCGTCACCGATCAGGTCAGAAGCATCCTCGAAAGCCGCCACCGCGCAGGCGCTACTTACAAAGTTGAAAATCTTACCGGCATTCTGAATGCGGCGAAGAGTATCGCGGAGATTCTCAGCCTGGTGCTGGTGCTGGTTTCGGCCATTGCCCTCATCATCTCCGGCATCGGCATCATGAACATCATGCTGGTTACGGTCACGGAGCGGACGCGTGAAATCGGCGTGCGCATGGCCGTCGGCGCTTCCCGCCGGGACATTCTCATGCAGTTCCTCACCGAAGCCGTTCTCATCAGCATCGGCGGCGGCGCCATCGGCATCGTGGCCGGCGTGGCCGTGCCGCTCAGCGTCAGTCTGCTTGTCGAGAATATCCAGATCCCGATCTCCGTCTGGTCCATCGCGATCGCCTTCGGAGTCTCGAGCCTCGTCGGTCTTGTCTTCGGCTTGCTGCCCGCCAGCCGCGCTTCGAAGCTGAATCCCACCGAAGCGCTGCGCTACGAATAGTCCGTCTTACAACTGTCCCGCCGCCGTCAGCGCCGAAGCGAGCGCGCTGCGCACATATCCCTTCAACCGGAAATCGAGCACCGGCGAGAGCGTATCGAGCGCGATGCCCCAGAACGGGTGCGAATGCCCTGGCCCGTCGATCAGCGCCTGCGCCACATGCCGGATGCGGTCAGCCGCTTTGTCGGCCACTTCGCTCACTCGCGCGGCGTCCGTCTTCGCCGATTCACGGGAAGGCAGGCTCACTTCAATCGCGGCCGAACCCGTCAGCGGAATTATCGGGTACCACTTCTGGTCCTCGAAGCGCGTCGCTCCTTCCGGTGGCGTGGTATCCGTACCCTCCGGATACGGTTGCCCCGCGATCAGCGGATTCTTGGCCGGCAGCTTGAAGTGCGCCGCCAGAAAACGCTGGCAGTTCCTGCGCCCCAGGTGGTAATCGCGGTCCCGGAACTTCACTTCCACAAAGCCTCCGAAAGCGCTGAGCACGCCGCACAGCAGCGCCGGTTTGCCGGGATTGTCCGGGTCGCTCGGCGCGATCGCGAACCGGCTGCTCACGTCGGCATCGCCGGTCAGCATCAGGTTCTCGCCCTGAAAACGCGACTGGCTGATCAGCGTCGGCAGCAGCGCCCCCATCACACTCGCCAGTGACGATTCCCGCGCCGCATCGTAGTTGCTGTTGAACGTCTCCTGGCCGGGAAACGGCGCCACCGAGATCACCGCGGCGATCGCCGCCTCCGGATCGCGAGGCAGATGTCCCGTCCCGATCGACGCCGCCACCAGCAGATCGTGCGCGCAATCGAAAGGATTGTTGTTCGTGATCCCACCGTCCGAACAGACAATGTCGAACTCGCTCGGCGCGTTGTCCCACGCGGGCGGAATCTGCTTGAGGCTTGCGCACTCCCCATCGGCCCCGCATTCCACGTTGCTCACGTGCCACTTCTTCTCGTTATAGTAATCGCGCGTCTTGCGCACCACGCGCGCGCGCAGCGCAATGGGAAACGCCCCCGTCGCCATCGCGGCCGTCTGGAGCGCGCTCCAGTTCCCATCCGGCGTATTCGGATATCCCAGCGGTATGGCCGTGTGGCTGGAGGTCACGCCCGAATCGTTCACCACGAATTCGATCTGG
>DAIDJK010000070.1 GCA_027450225.1 Bryobacterales bacterium
TTTGTGTCTTCACTATTTAATAAGGCACGAGACCATGACTTTCTGGATCCAGAAAGTCAACTGCGCCATCATCAGCAGACCGTACACCGCCATAATGGGCAGCGCGTTATCGAAAAACGCGCCCGTCGGCGCGTGCTTGCCCGCGGTGAGAGCAGGCAGATAAAGCAGCAGACCGAAGAAGCAGGACATGGCGAAAACGATGCGCACCCGGGAGATGCGCGAAAGCATCCGCAGTTCTTTCTGGATGATGGCGGCCACCGGATCCGGCAGGAAGCGGTCCGGCAGGCGGAAAAGCCGGTCCATCAGCGCGCCGCCGCGGGTCTCGCGCCGGGTGTCCCTTCCGGCGCTCTCGTCAAAGCGCACGGACCGTTCGAACTGGCGGCGGCCCAGCATATACGCGGCGGCTATCCACAGCAGGAGGCTCACGGCCGCCATCGCCGCGCCGTCGCGCAGCATGAAGCGCGCCGCCGCGGCCCACGGCCAGATCACCTGAGACGGCGCGAAGCGGCGGACAAACTCCGCGCTCGGGTGCTTTCGAATCAGAATCTGCGGCGCGAGAAACACCGCCAGAAAAAGCAGAAAGCCGAGTTCCTTCCATCGCGGCAGCCTGAAGAGGCGCTCCACAAACAGCCGGACGCCGGCCGAGAGCAGCAGGTTCATCGCCGCAAAAGCGAGTGCGCCGCCAATGATGAACGGCGCTGCGGCCAAACCGAACGCCGGGTTTCGAAGCAGGCCGATCGAGATGCCCGCCAGCACGATCAGCATCTCCGCGCAGGTCGTGATGCGCAACAAAACCTCGATGAGGAACAGACTGGTTCGCGGAACCGGATAAACCAGAAGCTTGCGAAGATCGAGCGATGCGCCAAAGCTGGCTGTCAGCAGCGGCGCCGCCTGCCAGTAAAGCGTGCCGACGAAGAGCGCGATCGAGAGGCCCACCAGCATGCTCCCGGCCGGGGCCGGCTGTGACAGCAGCGCCAGTGCGCCCAGCGCGAGAAACGTCCAGAAGCCGTAATAGAAAAGGCCCGTGATGACGGAAAACGCCACGCTCTCGCCGCGCGAACCCGCGCGCAGCCGCATGCTGAGAAGCTGCGCCCGCAGAATGGCGGCGATCACCCTCCCGCTCCGCCGCGAGCTTCAGTAAGCCATTCCAGACGGCCCCCGTCGTATTCCCGGTCCGCGCCAACCGTGCGCACGAAAACGTCTTCGAGAGTCTCCGAACCCGCGCGCAGTTCTTCGAGGCGGCCTTCGGCCACGATCCGCCCCTGATGGATGATGGCCACGTGATCGCATAGCCGCTCCACCACCTCGAGCACGTGCGAAGTAAGAAAAATGGTTGCGCCGCGGCGAACCAGATCCAGAAGTATGTCCTTCATCAGGCGCGCGCCCACCGCGTCCACGCCTTCGAAGGGTTCGTCCATCAGAAACAGATCCGGCCGGTGAATCAGCGACGCCGCCATGGCGATCCGCTTCCGCATGCCTTTCGAGTACTCCGAAATCAGCTTGCGTTTTTCGTTCGCCAGCTCGAACAATTCCAGCAGTTCTTCCCCGCGTTTTCGCGCGAGGCCGCGATCGAGCGAATACATGCGCCCCACGAATTCCAGAAATTCGAGTCCCGTGAGGCGGTCGAAAAGCATCGATTCGTCCGGCACCAGGCCGATTCGCCGCTTGATGGCCAGTTCGTCCTCCGGCATGCGAAGCCCCAGCAGTTCGATTGAGCCCGAAGTGGCCGGAATCAGCCCCGTGAGCATCCGGATGGTGGTGGATTTCCCCGCGCCGTTCGGCCCCAGAAAACCAAAAAACGATCCCTGCGGAACCGTCAGGTTCAAGCCATCCACCGCGTTCCTGCCGCCGTAAGTCTTGCGCAGATCGCGGACGCAAATTGCCGGCACCGGCCCGGACGCCGCCTGGCCGGTCATCGCCTGTTCGCTCATCGGATGAGAACCATCGTAGCCAAAACAGCCGTATGGATTACGACCGAAATCGGAATGCCTGTTTTCACCGAACGCGATAATGGACATTCATGCCCGAAATCAGAGCGGCGGGATCGGGAAGGCTCCGGTCGCTGCTGCGGCACTCGGTGGTGCGCAACGCTCTCTCCCTTTATGGCATTCAGTTCGCGGGATACATTCTCCCGATATTCACGTTTCCCTGGGTAGCCAGAGCGCTCGGCCAGGAGAAATTCGGTCTGGTGAGCTGGGCCTCGGCGTTCTCCATGTACTTCCAGACCCTGACCGAATATGGATTCAACTTCAGCGCCACGCGTGAAATCGCTCTTTACCGCGACGACCGCGAACGCATGAATCGCATCTTCACCGCCACCATGGCCGCGCGTTTCATTCTGCTGGTGGTCAGCTTCGGGCTCATGGCCGGAATCGTATTCGCGGTGCCGAAAATGCGCGCGGAGTGGCCCGTGTTCTTCATCTGCTTTCTCACGCCGGTGGGCGCCGCGCTCTTCCCGCAATGGCTCTTCCAGGGGCTGGAGCGGATGGGCTACATCACCATTCGCGAGCTGGGAGCGCGCGTCATCGGGCTCGCGGCGGTATTCATCCTGGTCCGCAGCGAAAAGGATTATCTCTGGGCGGCGCTGGTAATGTCCGGCAGCAGCGCCCTTGCGGCGCTGGTGGGTCTGCTCTATGCGCCCTCGCAAACCGGCGTCCGCTTCACCCGCATCACGCTCGCGGACCTGCGCCGCACATTCGTCGAAGGCTGGCACCTGTTCCTTTCCACGGCCGCCATGACAGTCTATACGCGGAGCAACACGTTCATCCTCGGCCTGATCGCGAGCGAGGCGGCGGTGGGCGCCTTTTCCGCGGCGCAACGGCCCATCGATGCGGCAAAGTCGATGGTGTTTCCTCTCTCAACCGCCATCTTCCCGCACGTGAGCCGCATGGGACGGGACTCGCGCGAAGCCGTCATCCGCTTCATTCGCAAATATGCGCCCCTCATCGTCGCGCCCTTCGCCTTCGTCTCGCTGATTTTCATCGCGGGCGCGCCCTTCGCGGTACGGCTGCTTTACACCCATCGCTACGACTCATCCATTCCGCTGATGCAGATCATGGGCGCGCTCCCTCTCATCCTCGCTCTCACCGCGCCTTTCGGGGTCTACTTCATGCTGGGACTGGGCTACAACGCGGAATGGTCGCGCATCGCGATGAGCGCCGGAGCCTTCAACTTCATTGCGCTGGTTCCGCTGCTCTTCTTCACGCGGCCGGAGGTTGCCATCTCCATCACATCCGTTCTGGTGGAAGCCTTCGTACTGCTGAGAACGTACCTCTTCTATCGGACACATCGCGGAGTTGCCGCGGTGAACGCATAAGTCCCGAATCAGGAAGCGCCGCGAACCAGAGCTTCCGCGCGCAGCCAGTCACATTCGGCGGAATGCTCCGGCTGCCCGGAAAGTTCCCAGAGAAGTCGTGCGGAAGACCGAATCCTGGATTCCTCCGAAACCGGCGCCAGGTGGGCCAGGTCCGCTTCGAGAATACGCGCCACCAGACGGTCCCGCGCGGCCGAATACTTCAAACGCGCGCTTTCAAGAGCGATAAACGACGCTTCCAGCTCCGCGCCCCGCGCCGCCTGGTACTGGCGAACTGTGCGCTCGAATTCCGTCCACGCCCGCCTGTATTCCTCAATCATCGTGGCGTCAGGCTTCATAACTGTAAAGACGAAAAAACGAAGCCATTCGTCGCGACAAAATGTTCAATTGTGAAATTACGCGGCTTAACGGTTGTCGCGCGACACTGAACGGGCTTCGGCACCGGATGGCCCGAAGTCTGCGGGAATCCTGCAGTTCAGAACGAATTCAGAGAAACGCATGCTGGCCTGTTCGAGCGCGGCCAGCGCCTCGGAGTGCTCGCGCGAAGCGGCATGCGTCTCGCGGCTCTCCGTACCGTACTCATGCGCAACGGCCGCCAGATTCTCGCGAGTATGGTTCAGCCTTTCCATCGCTGTATTCAGTTCATCCCGGAGCCGCTGTTCGATTTCCGCGTAATCGGGCGGCTGCGAAGCAGGAAAATCGTGGTCGAAACTGCTTTCTGTTTGATCCACCTGACCGAACTCTAGCGGATAAAAGAGAACGAAGGAATCCTGTCCTGACGGTATGGCTTGCGCTGCGAATTACGGAACAATTCCGTCATCGCGCTGTAGCGCAATATTAATCGCAAAAGCCGCCTTTGCGCCTTCCGCCGCGGCGACGATCACAAGCTGTACATCCCGCGAAGCATCTCCCGCCACATATACGCCCGGGATATTCGACATCTCGAGTTTGTTCGTATCCACCGTGCCGCGGCGATTCAAAGCACAGCCGATGCCTGCGGCAATATTGCATGCCTGATGCTGCGATCCGGAAAAGAAAAGAGCATCCCGTTCAATCGAACGCCCATCTTCGAAAACAACGCGCCGCAGCTTTCCGCCGTCGCCATCCAGCCGCAATATTTTTTCTTTATGCAGCGCGATCCCGTGCTTTGCGAGATGCTCGCGGTCCTTTCGCGACAGCCGGACCGGCCCGTCGCTAAACAGCATGATGTCCTTCGACCAGGTCAGCAGGCTGAATGCAAGTCCCGGCTTGCGGGCATACACGGCAATCCGCCTGTCGCGATTCTCCCAGCCATCGCAGTAAGGGCAGTGGTGAACGGTCCGGCCATAGAAATCATCGATTCCTTGTATGTTCGGAAGCTCATCCGCCACGCCGGTCGCGATCAGCAGCTTGCGCGCCGTCCATCGCGCGCCGTCTTCGGTTTCGATTTCGAAACCACCTTCCGCTGGCTCCGCCCGCTGCGCCTTCACTCGCCGGCACTCCACTCCGTACCGCGCGATCTCGGCTCGCGCCGTTTCCAGAAACGCGGCGGGCGAGATGCCATCGCGCGTCAGGTAGCCATGCATGGCCGCCGCGGCACGGTTGCGCGGAAAACCCTCGTCGAGCACCAGCACGCGTCTCCGGCAGCGGCCCAAAAGAAGAGCCGCGCTCAACCCGGCGGGTCCGCCGCCCACAATAATCGCGTCATAACGTAAATCGGATCGGTTCTGCATCTCTTGTCATACCGAACCGCGCAAGCGCAGGTCCAATACTCTCAGGCGAGAGGCCACCCGAGCGCA
>DAIDJK010000071.1 GCA_027450225.1 Bryobacterales bacterium
CGCCCCACATCACGGATTCGTTCACCCCCAGGCCTTTGTGAATGTGGTAAACGCCGCCTTTGAGAATTCCTTCCCATTCCGAATCCGGGTCCGCCAGATATTCCCGGCAAAGCGATCCCACAATGGTTTCCGCCGTCTGCCGGTAAAACGCGCCCTTCACCGGATCCGCCGCGTAATCGGCCAGCTGAAACAGTCCCGAAGCCGCAATGGCCGCGGCCGAAGTATCCACCGGCGCCGCCTCCCCGCCGCTCGCCGCCGCCGCATCGTAATCCCACGGAGGAACCCCGTTCGCCGGCGTGTGCGTGATGTAGAAATCCGCGCACTGTTCCGCCGTGGTGAGAAAACGCCGGTCCCGCGTATAGCCGTAAACCGTGCCGAAGCCGTAGAGCGCCCACGCCAGACCACGCGACCAGCAGGAATCGCCGCGCCAGCCCTGGTGCGTGGTCTGCTTCAGGAATTCGCCGCTTTCCAGATCGAACAGGCCTTCGTGCGCGGTCGATCCATCGCCACGCACCAGCACCCGCCGCGTGGTCAGCGAGTGCGCCTGCGCCACGGCGAAGAGTTTTTCGTCGCCGGTTTCGAGCGCCGCGTAATACACGATCCCGACGTTCATCATGATGTCGATGAAAATCGAATCTTCCGAAACGAACGACCGCAGATACTGCCCCTTCGGCCGGAACCGCAGCCCCATCGTCCGGCCCGCCTGAATCAGAACGCCGTTCAGCGCCTTGTCCCCGGTCAATTCCATCCAGCGCTTCCACGTGGACATGAAGATAAAACCGAGATCGTGCACCTCGCGGTCGAACTGGCGCGGCTCGAGCGGCTTCGAGCAGCGGATCGCCTCCGCCATGCGCGTGGAATCGCCCTTCGCCAGGATCCACAGAATCCCCGGCAAAAAGCCGTCGCACCAGTGCGTCCACGCTTCGCCCGAGTGCTTCCAGCGGCCCTCCCGCGTGTACATCGGATGGAAGTCCGGGTGATTCTTGAGCAGGCGCCGCGTCTGCCGCGCGGCCGTGGCGAGCGCCTCTTCGAGCATTGCGCGCGAAGGGCGCGATGAAAGTTCAACCATGTGCGGAATTTTGCAACATTATAGCGGCGCGCTTCTCAAAACCCGCCCCGGGCCGCTACAATCAAAACCAAAGATGGGAAATCGCCAATCGACCGCCACCGCCCCTCGCGGCGCCGCGCCGAAGTCTGCCCGAAGCACTTCCTCGAAAAAACAGGCCCCGCAAATCGACGATCGTTACGCCGCCTTCAAGCTGGCCATCAAGCCGTCGAAAATTCACCGCTGGGGTGTTTATGCCGCCGAGGATATTCCGGCCAGGCGCAAGGTGATCGAATACACCGGCGAGCGCATCAGCCGCCGCGAGACTCGCCGCCGCAGCGAAGAACAGGGCCGCATGATCTATCTGTTCACGCTCGACAGCTACTGGACCATCGATGGCGCCGTCGGCGGCAGCGGAGCCCAGTACATCAACCACTGCTGCGATCCGAACATCACCACCACCATCCGCAACGGCCGCATCTTTTACCTCAGCCGCCGCCCCATCCGCAAAGGCGAGGAGCTCACCGTCGATTATCACTTCGCCAGGGACATCGAGAAGTATCCGTGCAAGTGCGGCTCGGCGAAATGCCGCGGCACCATCAATCTCATCGACTGATTCCGGTCCGGTCCGCTTCTTCACCGCCGCGGCTCTGAATCTTCCCGGATTCAGAGCCGCGATCCTGAGCCGGCGAATTCACCCCTGCACCCGCCGCTCTTTCCCCGCCCAGAACTTTTCCCGCAGTTCGCGCTTCAGCACTTTCCCCGTGCCGCCCTTCGGCAGCGGCTCCGCCACGAATTCGTAGCGCCTCGGCGATTTGAATTTCGCCAGTTTCCCCACCAGAAACTCCGCCAGCGCATTCTCGTCGCACGCAAGGCCCGGCTTCAGATGCACGAACGCCACCGGGATCTCGCCCCAGTTCGGGTCCGGCGCCCCCACCACCGCCGTTTCCGCCACCGCGGGATGCATGGCGATCACGCGCTCCACTTCAATCGACGATATATTCTCGCCGCCGCTGATGATGATGTCCTTCTGGCGGTCCACAATGTGGATGTAATTCTCCGCATCCCACACCGCCATGTCGCCGGTGTGGAACCACGCGCCGGTCATCACCGCCGAGGTCGCCGCAGGCTCTTTGTAATAGCCGTCCATCACGTTGTCGCCCCGGATCACCACTTCGCCGATCGCCGCCATGTCGCGCGGCACATCGCGCATCTCCGCGTCCACCACGCGAATCTCCGTCCCCGGTATCGGCCACCCCGCCATCGCCTGATGCCGGTACCGGTCCGCCTCATCCGCGTACGTCACGGTCGGTTTCTTTCGCGCGCTCGATACCACGGGCGAGGTTTCGGTCAGGCCGTAGCCGGCGAGCACCTGGCACGGGAACGCCGCCTCCATTCTGGCGATCAGTTCCGGCGAAGACGCCGCCCCGCCGATGAAGATCGACCGCAGGCTCGACATGTCGAATTTCCCCAAATCCGGCGAAGCCAGCAGCGCGCCCGCCATGGTCGGCACCAGCGCCAGCGACGTCGCGCGCTCTTCCGCAATCAGCCGCAGCACGTTCGAAGGCTCGAAGCGCCGCACCATCACCTGCTTCAGCCCCAGCATGGTCGCGGTCTGCGGCCGCCCCCAGCCGTTGGCATGGAACAGCGGAATGGTGTGCAGTTCCACGCCGTCGCCCTCCGGATAGAAGGTCCCCGCCACGGTCATGTTGTGCAGATACAGCGTGCGGTGCGAAAGCGCCACGCCCTTCGGCATTCCCGTGCTGCCGCTGGTATAGAACAGTTCGCAGATCGCGTCCTCGTCCATCGCCATGAAGTCGACGCGCCGCGCATCGCCTTCCGCAAGGAAGTTCTCGTACTCGGCGTCGAGATTGATCACGCGCATGCGCGGCCACGCTGCCTGCAGATGCGACACCAGCGGCGCGAAATCCGATTCGTAGAACAGCAGCACCGGCTCGGCATGCCGCAGAATGCCGCCGAGTTCCATCGGAGTCAGGCGAACGTTCAGCGGCATCACGATCGCGCCCGCCATCCGCGCCCCATAGTAGCCTTCGAGCAGCCGGTTGGTGTTGAAGCTGAGAAATCCGACCCGGTCGCCTTTCTCCACGCCCGCATTCCGCAGGCTGGAAGCCAGCCGCTCGCAGCGCTCCCCGAACTGCGCGTAAGTGAACCGGCTCGGGCCGTTGATCACGCCTTCCTGCGGACCGAACAGATCCAGCGCGCGATACAGGCATCGAATGGGCGTCAGGGGGATTTTCAACGGGCGGCTCCAGGCAGATTGTACAGCGCCGGGAGCCGGTCAGGAAAGAATTCGCAGCCGGGAGGACCGGTAGCTCGCGATGGCGCGGTCGGTTGTCGCGAACGCAAGGTTCTCCGCCATCGCCTGCGCGAGGAGAATCCGATCGAACGGGTCCGCATGAAGCGGGGGCAGATTCAGCAGCGCGGAAACGTGTTCCGCCCGCAAGGGAAGCACAATGGCCCCGAGCTGGTCTACGGTTTCCGACCACCACGCCCGCGGATCGCCGACGTCGAGCTTTCCCTTCGAGCTCTTCAGGATCACCTCCCACAGCGAGACGGTGCTCAGATGGACGGTTCCGTTCTCGAGC
>DAIDJK010000072.1 GCA_027450225.1 Bryobacterales bacterium
TGGGTGTTGCGAGGTGACGAATGATGCTCTCGCGCATCGCCGATTCGCTGTTCTGGATCGGCCGTTATATGGAGCGGGCCGATAATACGGCGCGCATCCTGGACGTCAACTACCACATGCTCCTTGAGCAGCCGCCGGACACCTACAAGCTCCGCTGGGACCCGCTTGTCGCCATCACCGGCGAGCGGTCGCGCTTCTATCACCGTTACGACGAAGCCAACGCGGATACCGCCTTCGAGTTCCTTGGCTTCTCTGAAGAAAACCCCAACTCCATCTCGCAGTGCATCATTCGCGCGCGTGAGAACGCCCGCACCATTCGGGACCGTATCTCCCGCGAACTTTGGGAAGACATCAACGGCCTCTACCACAAGCTGTCCAAAATGGTGAACGGGGAAGAGAGCCTCACGCGCTTCTGCGATGCCGTCAAACGCGGCGGCCATCGCTTCCACGGCGTTTGCGACGCCACGCTGGCCCGCGACGAAGGCTGGCACTTCCTCCAGATGGGCATGGCGCTCGAGCGCTCTGAGATGACCGCCCGCATCCTCGACGTGCACTATCACCAGCTCGTCGAAGGTCCCCAGATTCTGAATGAGGCCCGCAGCCACGCCTGGGTAGCGGTGCTCAAGTCCGTTGCGGCCTATGAGTTCTACAAACGCCTGTACACGCACATCGAACCCACGCGCGTAGCCGAACTGCTGCTGCTCGATGCGCGCCATCCCCGCTCGGTCCGCTTCAATCTCGGCGCGCTGCAAAGTTCGCTGCATGCGGTCAGCGGTTCCATCCCCGGCACTTTCAACAACGAAGCCGAGCGCCTCACCGGCCGTACCTTCGAGCGCCTCACCTATGACAGCATCGAAGAGATCTTCAACGCCGGCCTGCATAACTTTCTGACCGAGTTGCAGGGCACCTGCCGCACCATTGGCGAAGAGGTCACACGCACTTACTTCTATTACGCGGTAGTGGCGTAAGCCGGTGAAGCAATGAACAGGTACAAGCTCGTTCACGTTACGCAGTTCCGTTACGATGGCCCTGTCTCGGAAAGCTACAACGAACTCCGGCTAAGGCCCCGTCACGACGATGCGCAAAGCTGCCTTTCCTTTCGCATCACCACGGAGCCCGCATCGCGCCCGGCCGCGCATCAGGATTACTTCGGAAACTGGGTGCATGAGTTTCACATCCTCCCGGAGCATAAGCGCCTGAGAGTGGAGTCGGAGGCGGTCGTTCTCGCTCACCCTGGCGCGCCTCCGCTGCCCAGCCTCATTACCCTCGATGCGGTCGGCGCCATGCACGACAAACTGCTCGACGATCATTACGACTGGCTGAACACTTCTCAGTACTGTCCTATGCTGCCGGGTCTGGGCGAACTCGCGGCCGCCGTTTACTCCGACGGCACGGCCTGCGGTTTCGCCGAATCCGCCTCCGCGTTCATCCACCAGCGCTTCCGCTATCAGAAGGGCGCCACGCACGTTCACTCTTCCATCGCGGATTGCCTCGCCACCGGAGCCGGCGTCTGCCAGGATTTCTCGCATCTTCTCATCGCCCTGCTGCGCTTCAAAGGCATGCCCGCCCGCTACGTCTCCGGCTATCTCGTCCCCCGCATCGACCAGGGCAGTGGCTCGCCGGCCGGTGCGGGCATGGAACGGATCGTGGGAGGTCACGCTTCGCACGCCTGGGTACAGGCGTTCGTTCCCGAGATGGGCTGGATAGGTCTCGATCCCACCGTTGGCTCATTCGTCGAGTCCCAGCACATTCGTATCGCCTATGGCCGGGATTATGGCGACGTCCCGCCGGTGCGTGGCGTCTACAAAGGCCACGCCGGCCAGAACCTTTCCGTAGACGTGCTCGTCAGGCCCGTGCTGGACAGCGAAGGCGCCGAACTGATCGAGGAAACCGCCGCCGCGCCTCCGCCACCGGAACTGGCCGAAGACGAGCAGCCGCAGCAGCAGCAACAATAGCCGCTTACTTGTAGATCGGCTCGAGCTTGCTCACGATGTACTGGTCGCAATGCTCATAGCTCGCTCGCGGGCCTTTGCGCGCCGTATCGAGATCCACGCAGATCCAGCCCTTGTACCGGATTTTCTTCAGCACGCGGTGGCACGCCGGAAAATCGATGTCGCCGTCGCCCAGGTCGAAGATCTCGTTGCGGAAATCCTTCGGGTCGGTCTTCTTCGCGTCCTTGTAGTCCATCATCATCAGCCGCTTGCTGTACTTGTCCAGATTCGCCGCCGGATCGCAGCCCGCAAGATAAAGATGCGCCACATCCGGCGAGAACCAGAACAGCTTCGGGTTCGTCATCGACATGCAGCGGTCCACTTCCTCCTGCGTCTGCACCATCTGCCCCATGTGGTTATGCAGACCCGCGCGGAAACCCATCTCGCCCGCCGTTTCGCCGAGCTGGTTGAAGCCTTCGCACATCGTCTTGAAGTTCGCCTCGCTCAGGTTCGTCCGGTTCGGCGAAAACACCACCAGCATGTTCGCCCCGAAGCTCTTCAGAAACGTCATCGCGATCTTCGCGTTCGCCAGATACTGCTCGCGCTGCGCAGCGTCATACGCCGGCCCGTTGAAGGAGATCGTGATCACGTGCAGTCCTCGCTTGTCCACTTCCGCGCGAAGCTGTTCCTGCGTGATCTTGTACTTCTGGAGAATCTGCGGGAACTGCGTCACCCGAACGCCGATGAATCCCGTGTCCTTCATCACGTCCAGAATGTCGGTGAACGGAACGGGCGGAAAGTAATTCCAGAGATTCGAGCCCAGCGCCCATTTCACGTTCTTGTTCGCTGGCAGCCGATCGGCTGCGCGGGCCAGCGTGGCGGCAAAAAGACCGAGTGCGGTTCTGCGGGTAATCAACATGAGACGGCTCCTGTTTTATCAGACTCCGCCACAGGCCGCCACTCGGGCGGCCGTTGCGCGCGGAAATCCGGCATATGCTTGTTGTGGTGATCGCGTTCGCTGCAATTCTGTTGCTGATGCAGCCGGCTGCCGCGAATATCCGGGAACTGTTCGAGCGGAATCTTGCCCGCTGCGAGCGCGAATACGGCATGGAGGACGCGCGAACCGCCTCCGCCGCGCGCGATCTGGGGCTTTACCTCCGCAATCACGACGATCCGGCCGCTGCCTATCGCGCTTTGAAGCAAGCCGTCGCCATCGACGAGAAAACGCTCGCGCCGCAGACGCTGTCGGACGTGGCGGAACTGGCCGCGCTCGCGCCGCCGCCGGAAGCCGAAACGCTCTGGCGCCGCGTGGCTTCCGCCCCCGAGCCCGCGCTTGCCTCCCGTGCGTTCGCCGCCCTCGGTGAGTTCGCCGAACGCGCCGGCGACCGCGCTGGCGCGGCCCGGATGTACGCGAAGGCTCTCGCCAAAGAACAAGCCGCCTCGGGTCCCGATGGCGCGGAAGTCGCGGTCCGGCTCAACTCTCTTGCGCTTTCGAGCGAACCTCCCGAGGCCATCCCGCTGCTCGAGCGCGCCGTCGCCATCGATCGCAAACACTGGGGCGAGAAGCATCCGGAAACCGCAACCGCCGAAACCAATCTCTCGGGGGAACTGCTCGCCGCCGGAAGAACCGCCGAAGCCGTTCGCATGGGCGCGCTCGCGCTCTCGAGCTTCGAGGCGACGCTCGGCCCGGATCATCCCCGAACCGCCGCCGCGGCCAGCAATCTGGCCGACGCCAAGCGGGCCGCGGGCGATCTCGCCACCGCCGGGCGTCTCTATCGCCGCGCTCTTCGCATCGACGAACAGGCTTACGGCGCATCGAATCCGGAAACCTTGAACGACGCCCGCAATCTCGCCGATTTCCTCCGCGAGACCGGCCACCCCGCCGCCGCGTCCGAAATCGAGCGCCGCTACTCCGTTACCGCGGCGCCTCGTTGAACACTGGCCGCAGCGGGTCTCCCGCTCGATAAATCGCGATTCTGTGATTGGTGAACGCAAGATTTTCCTGTGGCCGAACGCGCGGCATATGGCAGGATGCGCAGGCCCGGCCGCTGATCGTCACCCGGTGCGCCGCGCGCGCATGACAACTCCGGCATGCCCCGTCGTACGCCGCAGCCCGCGTCTCGAGCGGCGCATGCGGCGAATGGCAGGTGATGCAACTCAGTTTTCCCGCGCTTTCCCGAAAGCACCGGCTCGCCGCCAGCAGCAGCGGTTCGTGCCGGGCATTCCATGCGTTCTCGAGATTGGTCGCATCGCCCGCCGCCGCCGGCATGCGGTGGCAATCGCCGCAGATGCGGTTCAACTCATCCGCCGTGATTTTTTTCGGATCGGGCATCGGGTTTTCCGCGGGATTGCGCGCATGCGCCGCCGCCGGACCATGGCACGCCTCGCAGCGCACGCCTTCTTCGTGCGGCGTAATGGCGCCGTCGGAAGCAAGATTCAGCGGCCCCGTCGAATGGCAGGAGAAACAGCGCAGAATGCCCGCCGAAGGATCGAAAATGCGGTAGAGCACGCCCTGCGCGTTGTGATGGCCGGGCGTCAGAGCGAAACCGTTGATCGCGCGGTACCAGCTTTCGCCCATTTCCATATAATTCGCGGGCCCGGCGCGCCGCACGAACGTAGTGGCCTGCGCGCCCGCCCCGAACGCCCACTCGCCCGGCTGGCCGGGCTTCGAAGGCGACAGCGCATGCGCATGCGCGCTCGCGGCCTGCTGTTTCGATTCGTTGGGATGACAAGCGGCGCAGGCCGCCGCGCCCGCATAATCGGACGTGGCGGCCATGCTCAGCAGAGGCAGAAAAAGAAACGCAGCAGCCCGGGTCAGAAAATGAACTTGCCGGAATACTGAATCTGCCGCCCGTAGGTGCCGAGCGCCTCGTCTACCACTCTGCCGAAGTTCGTGTTGGTCGGGTCGGTAATCGGATTTGCGGGCGTCAGCGAATTGGGAAGATTGAACGCGTCGATACGCAGTTCGAAATGCACCCTCTCCGTGATGACGAACTGCTTGGCGAGCGCCAGATCGATGTCCATAAAGCGAGGCCCAAGCCAGTTGCCGAATTGCACCGGATTGGCTGGCTCGGTGAACGCGGGCAGCTTCTGCACCAGGCTGGTGTTGAACCAACGCCCAAGCGTCGGATTCGAGAGCGCCGGATTGCCGGATACCAGCACGCCCGACGTCGCGATCGGCGCCGAGTTCAGCGATGCCCCGACATAGTTGCTCTGGCTCGGCGAGTTGGTCGAAGTGGAGTTAAAGCGCAGAGGCAGACCGGAGTTGTAAGTGAAGATGCCGCTCAGCACCCAGCCGCCGATTACTCCATCCACAAGACGGTTCGCATTCGAGAGATACTGGCGGCCCTTGCCGAAAGGAACGTTATACACCGAAGCCGCCGTCATGCGGTGGCGCGGCGTCTGCGTCGGCATCCAGGTGAACTTGTGCTGGTATTCGGCGAGCGTATCGTAATACTCCTGATCGACCTCGCGATTGTAGTTGTACCCGAACACCAGGTTGAAACCGTTGGCGAACGGCCGCCGCACCGAAAGCTGCAGCGACTTGTAATGATCGGCGCGCCCACCGATAAGCGCCTGCCAGATATCGCCATATTGCGGATAAGGCCGCAATAGCTGGCTCACGGACACGTTCTGCTGCGTTCGCAGCTGCCCGGGCATTTCATTGGGAGGCAGCAGGTTGTAGAACGGATTCGCCACGGTGGCGTTCACCGCGTTGCCGTTCTGAAAGGCGATCCGCGGGTCGACCAGGTTCAGGTTCTGCGCGTAGGGCAGATTGTGGCTCAGGTTCACAAAGAACGTCGCGTCCAGCAGGAATTGAGCCGGCAATTGCCGCTGCAGGCTCACGTTCAGCCGGTCGTTCACCGCCGGATTGAAGTTCTGACTGAAGAAAATCGCGCCGCCCGATGTGTCGCCGAGTTCGGTGTAGCGCCCAAGCGAATTGCCCGTCGGCGGAACCACTCCCTGGGGGAAGGGATTCGACAGCGTCGCCTGCGGAACACCCTGCAACGGCTCGATCACCGCGGAACTTGCCGCATAACCCGGATATGGCACGCTTCCGAGGATGTTCAGACCGTCAGTGAGCGTCGCCGGCACGATGAACCTGGCCCAGCCCGCGCGCAACGCGGTCTTGTCATTGATTCGATAGGCGAGTCCCAGCCGCGGTTCGAGCAGCAGCTGCGGAGGATTCCACGCATCGGGATTGCTGGCGCTGGTGAAGTTCCCGGCGCCGTTGTAAATAGGCGCGGCGGTGCGCAGCGCGGTCACCTGCGCCGGCAGAACGGGAGCGTTCGCGCCGGAAAGCGCCGGAATCGGGTTGGTCAGGTCGAGATAGGTGCTCAGACGGTGGCTGGGATCGCGAATGGCGGTGAAATACTCATAGCGCAAACCGATGTTGAGCGTAAGCCGCGAATTCACGTGGAAGTCATCCTGCACGAAGGCGCCGACAAAGTCGTTGCGCGGCCGCTGAATCG
>DAIDJK010000073.1 GCA_027450225.1 Bryobacterales bacterium
CGATTCGATCGATCACAAGCAGATCCACGTTCACTCGTGCGGGCGCGAGTTTGAGCCCGAGCTGCTCCTCGATGGCCGTAAACAGCGATGGACCGCCGGCGCCCGCCGTATCCGGGGCGTTCTCGTCAGGGTTCCATTTGAGGTCAACATCGAATACGCCGCTGACCCCGGTTCGATCGATCACGGGCCGCCCAACTCTGCCGGCCAGAACCTCCGCCAGCATCCCCATCGTCGCCCGATGAAAGACCAGCCTGCCGCGGAAGGCGCCGCCGTGGAAGGAGCCTTCATTCCATTGCTCGCCCGAATCGCCGGCCTTCAGCTTCGGGCCGTTCCTGGCAATCTGCAGCTGGTAGCCCTCCATCTGCCGGTCCGAGCGATGGACGGCGAGTTGAAACCGGTCGCGAAGCAGCGCCTGCAGCATCCCGGGAACCTGATCCTGCGAGGCGCCCAGGGGCAGTGTCGCGTTCACGTCGTAACGGTCGCTGTCGATCCAGGACGCGCCGCCGACGATGCCCCAATCCGGCGCGCGGTACGCAAGCTGGATCAGCATTTTCGGTGACGCCCCGTTATAAGTCACTCGTCCCGGATCAGCGCGGACAGGCGCTCTCATGCCCGGCGCGTCGGGCGAGGGCCGAATCGAGGCGACTTCAAACTGCGGCCCCGATTGGGCGAAAAGGGCGAAGGCCAGAGCGGCCGCGGCGGCCATGCGAAACGTCATCAGGAAGCCGCTCCAAAACCGGCCTCCGATTCCACCTCATGCCGCCGCGTCCAGAAGTAGACCGCCAGAACAAGCGCGATGCCTCCGAGCGCCACGCCAAATTCGCCCGCCACCCAGGGCGTTTTCGCGCGATACACCGTCAAGGGATCGAAGAATCGCTGGATGAACGTATTGTGCGCGGCGTGCAGGATGACGCACGGCCAGAGGCTGCCGCACTTCAGACGCATCCAGGTCCAGACAAAACTGATGGCCGGCAGCAGCAGCGTGAAGAAAGGCAGGTAGAACCACGCGGGCGTAGCGGGATGATAATCGCCCAGCAGAAGCAGCGGGTAATGCCAGAATGCCCAGATGAGCCCGGAGAGGACCGCCGTCGCCGCGAAACCGTGTCGTTTCGCAAGCTCTGGCACGAGGAAACCGCGCCACCCGATCTCCTCCCCGAGAACCGTCGCGAGATCCATGATCACGCTGATCGTGGCAGTGAACAGGAAGTAGAGCAGGATCGTCAGCCAGTCCCGAATCGCTCCGAGCCCGAGGTCCCTGGAAACCAGATTGAGGAACGCCTTGTTGTAGAACCCCCCGGCGCCGGTAAGCCAGACGGCCGCATAGGCGACGGCCGAGTAAGCGAGCGGGATCAGATAGCAGACGACGGCGTACCGGGTCTTGCCCCAACTCCATCCGAGCGTGGAAACGCTCCGGCCCAGGCACTTGCAGGTGACGAGCGCCGCCACCCCGGGGCACCACATCCGGCAACCGATATAGTTGACGAACGGTCCGCCGGAATGCCCCGATCTGGCGATCAGGAAATAGAACAGGGAGCTGAACGCGGCTGTGAACCCGATGAAGATGGGCACAGCGCGAGCGCCGGCGGCGGGCATGGGCGCCATCTTACCGCAACCCAAAAAGGGAAAGGGCATGCGGCCCCGAATTCCGCATGCCCCCTCGTTTCCCGCGCTTTACGGCGCGTTACTGGTTTCGCGCCTGGTATTTCGGCGTCGAAAGATACCCGCTGATCTGATTCTTGCCGACCGAATTCACGACGATCTCATAGAGACTCTTCGAAACATAGAACTGCAGAGGCTCGTTGATGTTCCGGTCCTTCTTCTCCGTCGTTTTGTCATCCGCCAGAACCGAAACCGTAAACTTGTTGTGCTTGGGATCGGCTTTGTCGAGCTTGAGGCTGATATCCCCCACGCGCTGCATTTGCTTTTGCTTGTGGAGCGTGAACTCGACGTAGTTCCTCTCGCCGCGCCGCTTCAGTTCGTCGAGTTCCTTCTGGTTGGTCGCCACGTAGCCGCTCGTCACGCCCAGGTCGCCGGCCACTTTCTGCAGGTTCGTCTTGGTCTGGTTCAGGTCGGTTTTCGTGCTGGCCAGATCCGTCTTTACCGCGCTGACGTCGTTGTTCACGTCAGCCACTTTGGCGTTCGCCGTATCGGCGCGCTGGCGAACGTCGGAAAGCTCGGAGGTAACCTGCTGCGTGTTCTTCTGTTGTTCGGTTTCGAGCCGCTTCGCCTGCTCGTCGGCGTAGCTCAAAGCCTCGCGTTTGGCCTGGCTGGCGGCCTGATTCAACTGCCGGGACTTGTTCTCCAGTTCCTCGCGCAGCGCCTCCACCCTTTTCCGCTGCTCCGTCGTCATCTCGCTGCCGTTCTCTTTGATCGCATCGATTTCCATCTGCATCGTCTGCTGGATGCGGGTGGTATCGGTGCGGAGATCGTGCACCTGGAACATGAGGAAACCATTGACCGCGAGCGACGCGATGATCGCTCCGGTGACCAGCGCGGTCTTCAGGTTCGAATTCGGCGCCGGCGGCGGAACCGGCGCCATCGGGTAATGGTATTGAGGGGAACTCATCGTAATAAGTATAGACAGCAAAAAGAGTCAAATTCGTTTCACCCGGCCGATTCAGGCAATCCGTTCAGCGGGAACGATTGTCCGGGACAGGGCAGTGTCACGCCGACCTTGTACGTCGCTTGTATTTCTGCCGCCAGAGCATTTCGTTCCCGTTCTTCTCCGTGTACGAGAAAAACCTGCTTCAGCCGGGGCGTCTGGCCCGCGGCGGCGGTCATCGAACGCATCCATTCCAGCAGTTCGCCCGAATCGGCGTGCCCACTCAACTCGTCGAGGCACTGGATTTCCGCCCGTACCTGTTCGGGAATCCCGAATATCCGCACGTTCTTCACGCCGTCCTTCAGCTTGCGGCCAAGCGTATTTTCGGCCTGATAACCGGTCAGCAGAACGGTGTTTTTCGCGTCGCCGATATTGTTCCGCAGGTGATGCAGAACGCGGCCCGCTTCACACATGCCGGAAGGCGAGATCACGATGAACGGGCCCCTGGCGGTGTTCAGCTTCTTCGATTCGTTCACGTCGCGAATGTAGGTCAGGCGCTTGAACCCGAACGCGTCTTCTCCGTTCTGCACGTACCTGAGGACGTCTTCATCGAAGCACTCCGGGTGCGCGCGGAAGGCCTCCGTCACGTTGACGGCCAGCGGACTATCCACATAAATCGGAACCGCCGGAATTCGATGCTCATTCGAGAGCTGATGCAGCAGCAGCACCAGTTGCTGAGCCCGCCCCACGGCGAAGGCGGGAACGATCAGGCGTCCGCCCCGGGCTATCGTCCGATTTACCACTGCCTCCAGCTTTTCCAGCGCCTCCTGTTCCCGCGGGTGCCTGCGCCCCCCATAGGTGCTCTCCATGATCAGCCAGTCAACCGGCGGCAGCGGCTCGGGGTCCCGGATAATCGGCAGGCCGGGCCGGCCCACGTCACCCGAAAAAGCGAGCCGGCGGTCGCCCATGGTGAGCAGCAGCGAAGCCGAGCCCAGAATATGACCGGCGTCGTAGCTTTCCACGGTGAAGGCGCCGCGGATTTCAGCCGGCTGGTGATAAGGCAAAGGCCGGAACAGTGGCAGAGTGGCTTCCACATCTTCCTGGGTGTAAAGCGGCTCAACGGGCAGCTCGTCCGGATGTTTGCGGTTGACAAACTCGGCGTCGCTCTCGCTGATATGCGCAGTGTCGCGCAGCATCGCCCTGCAAAGGTCGATGGTGGCCGGCGTCGCATAGATGGGACCCCGGAACCCATTCTTGACGAGCAGCGGAAGCCGGCCGCTGTGATCGATGTGCGCGTGGGAAAGCAGAACCGCTTCAATCCCCGCCGCATCGAACGAAAACTCGCGATTGCGCCGCTCGGCTTCCTTTCTGCGGCCCTGAAACATTCCGCAATCGAGAATGAACTGCCTGCCACCCACCGTCAGGCGGTGCAGCGAGCCGGTAACGCCTCCGGCGGCGCCTTCGAAAGTAACGGTCATCGGGAAAAACAAGGATAAACGACTGGTTCGTCTAATACTTTCTGCTGAAATCCAATCGCTTCCAAAGCTCGAAGGCTTCCAGCGCTTTTTCCCTCATCAACTGAAACGCGGGAATGGCGCGCTCCCCGGCAGGCATTGCGATCTGCTCGTAGATGAATGAGTCGTCGAACCCTGCGGCGGCGGCATCCTGCCGGGTGCCGGCGAAGAAGAAGCGCTCTGGCCGGGCCCAGTAAATTGCCCCCAGACACATGGGACAGGGCTCGCAGCTGGAATACAGTTCGCAGCCGGTCAACTGGAAATCGCCCAGCGCCTTACAGGCGTTGCGAATCGCCACAATCTCCGCATGCGCCGTCGGATCGCCTGCGCTCACCACCAGATTCGCGCCGCTGGCGATGATCGCCCCCGCTTTCGCCACCACCGCCCCGAACGGTCCGCCGCGGCCGGTTCGAACATTTTCGAGCGACAGTTCGATGGCCTTTGCCATGAACGAATTCTGCAAAACGCAGCTCCCTGTCAGTCCCAGTTCATTACGATCTTGCCCGAATTGCCGGACTTCATCAGCTCGAACGCTTCAGCGTAGTCCTTATAAGAGAACCGATGCGTAATCACGGGCCTGATGTCGAGGCCGGATTCGAGCATCACCGTCATCTTGTACCAGGTCTCATACATCTCGCGGCCATAGATGCCTTTGATGGTGAGCATGTTGAATATGACCGTGTTCCAGTCGATCGCGATCTCATTCGGCGGAATGCCGAGCATCGCAATGCGCCCGCCGTGGGACATATTGGCGATCATGTCGCGAAAGGCTGAGGCATTGCCGGACATTTCGAGGCCCACATCGAAACCTTCCGTCATGTCGAGTTCCTTCTGAACTTCGGCCAGGCTTTTTTCCCGCGGATCGATCGCCAGCGTGACGCCGATTTTGCGCGCCAGATTGAGGCGGTAAGGATTCAGATCCGTAATGACCACATGGCGCGCCCCCGCATGGCGAGCCACCGCCGCAGCCATGATGCCGATCGGGCCGGCGCCGGTAACCAGAACGTCTTCGCCCAGCACCGGGAACGAGAGCGCGGTATGCACGGCGTTCCCAAACGGATCGAAGATACATGCGACGTCCGTATCGACGGCGTGCTTGTGCACCCAGACATTCGTCATGGGCAGCGCAATGTATTCGGCGAACGCGCCGG
>DAIDJK010000074.1 GCA_027450225.1 Bryobacterales bacterium
TCAGCCATTTCCTGCTCCGGCGCACGGCATCGAAACACTCCACGGAAAAAACGGACCCGAAAGGACACGTCGCGACAACCGGGTTCATGGGCGCGCTGACGCGCATCTACGACCGGACGCTCCGCTTCGCGCTTCGATTACCGCTGGTGCTCGCCGCGGCCTGCGCGCTGCTGGTGGCGGCATCGTACCTCTGCTATCAGTCGCTCGGCAGCGATCTCATGCCGGAGATGGACGAAGGCGCCTTCGTGCTCGACTACCTGATGCCGGCCGGAGCGTCGCTGGCGGATACGAATCGCGTGCTGCTCGGCGTCGAGAAAATCCTGCAGGCCGTTCCCGAAGTCTCGAACACGTCCCGGCGCACGGGGCTGCAACTCGGGCTCGCGGCAGTGACGGAAGCCAACACCGGCGATTTCCTGGTGCGGCTCAAAAACAATCGCAGCCGCGGCATCGACGAAATCATTTCCGAAGTGCGCGACCAGGTAAACAAGCGCTATCCACAGCTCGACGTCGAGTTCGTGCAGATTCTGCAGGACAATATCGGCGATCTGCAGGGATCTCCCGAGCCGATCGAAATCAAACTCTTCTCGCCGGACCCGGCGCTGCTGGCTGAATGGGGCCCGAAGATCGGCGATCGAATCAAGAAGATCGATTTCGTGAAGGATGTGAAGAACGGGATCGAGAACACCATCAGCGGACCCGCGATCGTGATGAAGGTGGATCCGGTGGTGGCGGCGCGCGCCGGGTTCACCCCACAGGAAATCGAGTTGGATGCGAGCGCGATCCTGCAGGGCGAGCCAGCGACCACGCCGGTGATCGTGAATGATCGCTCTTACACGATTCGCGTGCGTTTTCCGGAAAATACCAGAGCCACGCTGGAAAACATTCGCAACACGATGATCACGAGCAGTTCGACGGGCAAAACCGCGACGCTGGGTTCAGTGGCGGATTTCGAAGATGAAGCGGGGCAGACCGAGATCCGGCGCGAAAATCTGCAGCGCGACATTGCCGTGACGGGACGGTTTGAGGGCGTCAGTCTTGGCAAAGGCATTCCGGTGGTGCAGCAGGCGGTAAACGAACTGCATGTGCCCTCGTCGATTCGTATTGAATACGGCGGGTTGTATCAACAGCAGCAGCAATCTTTCCACGACCTGATCTTCGTGCTGCTTCTGGCGGTGGTGCTGGTGTTCACTGTGCTGTTGTTCGAGTTCCGATCGTTCTCCGCGCCCATCGCGATTCTGTCGTCGGCGCTGCTTTCGACGTCGGGCGTTTTCCTGGCTCTGCTGGTGACCGGAACCAGCTTCAATATTTCATCTTTCATGGGCCTGATCATGGTGATCGGCATTGTGGCGAAGAACGGCATTCTGCTGCTCGATGCCGATCAGCGTTTCCGCGCTGAGGGTTCGTCGCCGAGAAACGCCATGATCGAGGCCGGCGAGCGGCGTTTGCGGCCGATCATCATGACGGCCATGGCGACTGTAGCCGGAATGATTCCACTTTCGCTGGCGACCGGCGCGGGTTCGCAAATGCTGCAACCGCTCGCAATCGCGGTAATCGGCGGGATTCTGGCCTCCATGCTGCTCTCGCTGATCGTGACTCCGGCGGTTCATTATTACCTGAGCGGCGGCGAAAAAGCGGCGACGGCCAGACCTGAACCGCAGCTGCAGGAAAGTTAATCCGCTTCATCCTGATTTGATCTACGATCGGAACGAGGATGAAGACGGCGCTGCAAGCTGCTGCGGGGATCGCGACGTACCTGCTGATCGGCGCGCCGGCCGCGTCTCAGCAATCGAGCGAACCGGTATTCGGGACGACCGTAGTGATACCGTACGGGCTGCGTGGCGAGATATACTTCGTCCCTCCGGGAATCGCGAAGTTGCCGGGCTTCAGTTCGCTCGACCCCGCCGGCGTCATTTACGCTTCAAAGCTCGATATTCCCGCGCGGCCGTTCAAGCAGGGCTTTCCCGGCGTGACGAAACGCATCGAGTGGTTCGCCATCGACTACTCAGGCCGCTTCTGGATTCGCGAGCCAGGGGATTATCGTTTCCGCCTCACGTCAGACGACGGCTCGAAGCTCTACATCGACGGGCTTCTCGTGATCGATAACGATGGAATCCATGAGCCGGCGAGCCGCGAGGGCGATGTGGTTCTCTCGCGAGGAGTGCATCACATCCGGCTCAGCTATTTCCAGGGGCCACGGTTCCAGATCGCGCTCACGCTGGAGGTGCGCACCCCAAATGGCGATTTCCGAGCCTTCAGCACCGAGGAATTCAGACCGCCGTACAACGCTGAAGACTGGAAAGCCGACGGCCTCGATGACCTGAAGAGCCCTTCTGCCGCCAGCGGATACAGGCGATCACAGCAGGCGCAGGAGGCGTTTATGGAAGGAGCGGCGGAGATCGCCGGCAACAACTTCCGCGGCGCGGCAAATCATCTTGAGCGAGTGACGGCGATCGATCCCGCCGATGTACGCGCGTGGAGCATGTTTGGCATTGCGCTTTACAGGAGCGGATCGGTGGAAGGCGCCCGCGAGGCGTGGCGAAAGGCGCTCTCAATCGACCCGGGCGATGTGAAAGCGGCTGTTCATCTGGCTTCGCTCGAGCTCGAACAGGGCCGCAACCAGGAAGCGCTGCGAATTGCGAAGGCGGCGATCGCCTCCCTCGATACCGGGAATCCGTCGCTTTATTTCTGCGATGCGGTTGCGAGCGCAAATCTGCACGATCCGGACGCGGCGATCAGGAGCGCCCAAACCGCGATTCGTCTGGACATGGCCGACGAAGCTCCACGCGCAAGAGAGCTTCTGCAGAAACTGCTCGCCGAAAAGGCTCCGCGCTGAGCTTACTTGCCGGCTTCTTTGATATCGCTCAGCCAGTACTTGTCGGGCGTCACATTTACAGTGGCCGTGAAGTTCTCGCCGGGGCGCAATGATTTCAACTGGTCGGGATCGAGTTCGTACTCCATCGTCATCGCCGTCATCCATCCCGGCACGTCCTCGTTGTGGATGGTTGCCACCTTCGCGTTCTGATCAATGCTGACCACGGTTCCGTGAAATGCAAACTGTTTCGGTTTCTCGTGGGAACAGGCGAAGACGAATAGTAACGGAAGCAAAAGAAACCGGCGCATGCAATCTTTATCGCATGCGCCGGGAAATGGCCAGCTTTTTACTCCGCGGCGAAGCCGACCCGCCCGGACTCGGCCGGCTTTGCCGAACTGCCGCGGCGGTACCTGCGGGTGTTGGCCCGCACCGTCTCGATCGCCTCGTAAAAATACGCCTCGACCGCTCGAAATGGGCGGCCTGTCGCTTTATCGCGCGCCGCCAGCAGCTTCGCGTCTTCCACCACGCCCTTCAGATCCGCCCCGGTGAGGTTGCGGCTTGCGGCGCCGATGGAACCAAGGTTCGCCGAAGCGAACGGCTCCGGCAATCCCGCCAGCCGTTCGCGAAGGATCTCAAGCCGGGCCGCTTCATCCGGCAGACGCGTCTCGAGCCAAAGCTCGATACGTCCGGAGCGGATGAGCGCCCTCGGCAGGCTCGCCGGCTCCATGGCCGTGATCATTACGCAAACGCGACCGGCGCTTGCGCTCTCGATCCCGTCCATCAGAGTCAGCAGGTAGCGGTGGAAGCCGCGATGCTCGGCCTCGAAGATCACGTCCGCGTCGTCGATGAAGACAACGGCCGGAGCATTCTTCTTCGCCTGCTCAAACACTCGGTTCACCACGCAGTGGAAGTTCCACTGGTCGGCATTCGCGGTCCCGTCGATCAGGAAGAACCTGCCCTTCAGCCGGTGCGCGAGAGCGCGGCCGATGGTCGTCTTCCCGGTTCCCGGAGGTCCGGAGAGCAGGACGCCGCGCTTCGGCGTCAGCTTCAAATCGGCGGCAAGCGCCGGGTTCTCGAACGGAAGCGCAATCTTGGCCTCCAGCGCTTCGATCACGTCGTCG
>DAIDJK010000075.1 GCA_027450225.1 Bryobacterales bacterium
CGGAAAGATCATCGGCGGCCTCGGCATTCTCGAAGACGCTTATCACGACACCGCAAGAGTCGCCGCAATGCGCGCGGCAACCATGATCGCCTGCGAAGAGGAACTGCTCGCGCTCGCCAAATCCTGGATGGCGCGCCTTCCCGCCCCCGCCGTGGACGTGCTGATCATCGACGAGATCGGCAAGAACATCAGCGGCACCGGCATGGATTTCAAAGTGGTGAACCGCGGCGTGGTCAACACCTTCAATCCCTGGCCGGATACGCCGCGCGTGGAACGGATTTTCGTGCGAGACCTCTCGGATTCGAGCTACGGCAACGGCAACGGCGTCGGCGTCGCGGACGTGATTCACGATCGCCTGCTCCGCAAATTCGATTACAACGCCGGCATGGTGAACGCAGTCACTTCCGGCTCCCTGTCGCTCATGAGAATACCGTTGCATTTCGCCTCGGATCGCGAATGTCTGGACGTGGCCGCCAACTCGGTGGGTAAATTCGACAGGGCAGACGTTACCGTAGCCTGGATACGCAACACGCTCGAGCTCAGTTCCATGGCCGTCAGCGAAAACCTCGTCGAATCGCTGGATGACGGCTCGCACGCTCAGGTGGCCGGTCCGGCAAGACCGTTCGAATTCGATTCGCACGGCGACTTCGTCCGCAACTGGTAGCTCCGCCCGTCGCGCGGCGCCTCGCGGGCGCCTGCCTCACACCAGATGGCGGGGCGAGCAGCGCCCGGAGCATTCGGGCACTACGGTTCAACATCTGCTCCTTTTCATAACCGCGTACAACAGCGGCCGGAATCGGTCTGTGCGCCCCGTTCATCACCGCTCAGCGCCGCGGGAAACCGGCACGGCGGCTCAGAGGACGGCTCGGGCGCGCCGGATGCAGCAATGCCGGCGCGCGGCTTGAAGAACGCGCCGCAACGGCTCACGCCCGCGGCCGCGCTCCGGAACTTCAACAGGAGATAGTGCATGTTTCACCACGTCAAGGAACTTCAATTCAACGCTCGCGTTTCCGGGCCGGACCCCCGCTTCGCGCGCATGCTGCTCGATCAGTTCGGCGGCCCCAACGGCGAGCTCAAAGCCGCCATGCAGTACTTCGTCCAGGCCTTCAGCTGCCGGCGCCCGTTTCCGCGCCTCTACGACATGCTGATGGATGTGGCCACCGAGGAATTCAGTCATCTCGAGATCGTCGGCGCCACCATCACCATGCTGCTCGAAGGCGTCAACGGCGAGCTCAAGAACGCTGCCGAAAAGTCCGATCTGATGCGCATGATGAAAGGCAAAAGCGAACGCGAGGCCATGATCAACGAGATCGGAACCACGCCCGCTTTCCTGATCGAAAGCGCCGGCGGACCCACGGTGTCCGACAGCAACGGCTATCCCTGGAACGGCATGTACGTGAACGCGAACGGCGATCCTACGGTCGATCTGCGTTCGAACATCGCCGCCGAATCGCGGGCCAAAATCGTCTATGAATATCTCACCCAGTTCACCGATGATCCGCTCGTGAAGGACTCTCTCGATTTCCTGATGACCCGCGAGGTGACGCACTTCCAGGTCTTCTCCGCGGCCCTGGCCGAAGTAACTCCGAATTTCCCTCCTGGCGTGCTGCAGGCCAACCCGCGGTATTCGCACGTGTACTTCAACATGTCGAACGGACACGACGTGCGCGGCCCGTGGAACCAGGGCCAGGGACCATGGACGGAAGGCGAGTGGGTCTACGTGTCGGATCCCGTAACCCAGGTGCGCTCCACCCGCGGGCAGCTCGATCAGAAACCGGCGGGTACGTCGTTCACCGAAAACGACGTCGAAAAGCTCAACAAACAACTCAGCCAGCAGAAGAGCAGCGAGATCAAGTCGCAGTCGTCCGGCAAAGAGCAGCAGTGGTCTCCGTACGACACGGAACTGGCCGGCAGTAAAAGGTAAAGCAGAGCGGGAGGACCGGACGCGAGTGCCCGGTCCTCCCGAACCCTGGTCACTGCTGCCGCGTTGCCTGCTCGAAGCTCCTGCTCACGCTCGATCCCAGCATTCCCCACACGATCGAGTGATCTTCTTTTTCTTCCCGCTGCAGTTGCCGCGCGAGTTGCTCGGTGGCGAAGTCGCCGGCCGTTCTGGCCACCATGGCCAGCGCCTCATACATGGCCATTTCGGCTCCGGCCGCCGCATAGGTGATGATCAGGTGCTGTGTATTCTTCTCCTGCGGCGTCTGCCCCGCCTGCGCGATCAGCGGCGTGGCCGCAAGAACATGGGCCACGGCGCTCTTCAAAGTGGAGGGCGCGCCGCCCAGTTCCCGCAATCTCCCTTCCAGCCGCTGGTGTTGCGTGCGGGCCTTCGCCGAGAGCTGTGAAAACATCCGTTTCACGTCCTCCTGCTCGCCTTCGGAACTGAAGCGGCTCAGCACGTCTTCGAAGTTCCGCTCCGCCGCAATCACGTTCTCCAGGTGTCTGGTGATGTATTCTCTGCTGTTTTCGGGCATCGGCAACTGCATTGCATCCGGTTTTCCAGGACAGGCGATTATCCATGCAGAATGCACAGGACGTGATTATCCGGTATCTGGAAGACGCGATTGCGGCGGAGCGCGCCTTTGAGACGCAGCTCCGCCAGTTCGCCAGAGAAGGCGACGAGCCGGAGGCCCGGGAAATGTTCCTGAAGCATGCAGAGGAGACCCGTCATCAGCGCCAGTTGCTGTCCGCGCGGCTGAATTCGCTCGGCGGCGCGCCGTCCCCGGCAAAAAGCTTCCTGGCGAACCTGTTCGGGCTCGCGCCGAAAACCGCGCAGATCGGGTATGACGATTCCGAGCGCGCAACCCAGAACCTCATCATGGCGTTCTCGGTTGAGAACAGCGAGGTCGCCATGTACGAAGCGCTCGCCTTGTCCGCGCGCGCCGCCGGAGACGCGGAGACGGAGCAGCTGGCGCGGTCGATTCAGAAGCAGGAACAGGAAACGGCGGACAAAATCTGGGCTCTGCTTCCCGTCGTTGCCGAGCGCAGCTGCCGCGAGGTGGTGGAAAGCGCGCCGGCAATCCGGACCGCCGGCATGCGCGAATAAGCTACCTCGCCGCCGCGCCTGCCGCTTCGATGGCCGCGTACCACATGTCGGCCAGGCGG
>DAIDJK010000076.1 GCA_027450225.1 Bryobacterales bacterium
CACGGCCGAACAGGTGGCCAGCGTCGATGTGGGAACGAATCGTAACATGCCGAACGCTCTGATTTACCACGATCCGAAGGACAAGTTGCAGGCCAAGTTCAGCATGGAATTCTGCATGGCGGCGGCGCTGCTGTACGGCAAGGTAGGGCTGGCGGAGTTCACGGATGAAGTGGTCAATAGCCCGGCAGTGCAGGAGATGATGCGGAAGGTACATTTTGGCGTCAGCCCGGTGGCCGAGGCCGCCGGGTACGACAAGATGACTACGATTATCGACATCCATATGAAAGACGGACGGACGATTTCCGGGCGCGCGGATTTCGCGAAAGGAAGTCCCGCAAACCCGATGTCATTCGAAGAAGTGGCGGCGAAGTTTACGGATTGCGCTCAGGCGGCGAAGTGGCCGGACAGCAAATCGAAGAGCATAGTGGCCATGGTGAAAGGGCTGGATGATCTACGCGACGTGCGGCGGCTTACCGCACTGCTCGCAAAAGGTTAATCCCCGGCCGGATCGTCTTTCGGATGTTGCGGGTTTATCCGCGCTGGCCGGCGAGCGCCACGTCCGCAACCAGCCCTTCTCCCAGCAATCTGCCGAGATCCGCCGCGTTTACCGGCCTCGAATAGAGAAAGCCCTGAGCTTCATCGCAGCCCATGGCAGCGAGAGCAAGCGCCTGCTCGCCAGTCTCAACGCCTTCGGCCAGACAAGCGAGATGCATTTCGCGCGCAAGCCGGATGATGTTGGCGAGCAGAGTGGGGCGCGTGACCGCGCTGGAGATTTCGTTGACAAAATTCTGCGCGATCTTGAGCCGCTGCACAGGCAGCTTCTGAAGCCAGGCGAGCGACGAATGCCCGGTGCCGAAATCGTCAATCGCGAATGCCACGCCTGCTGTGCCAAGATCCTGCATGACGGCCCGGGCGTGATCGAGGTCCTGCATGACCGCGGTTTCGATGATTTCCAGTTCGAGCGCGAAAGAGTCCGTATCGAAATGCCGCAGCAACTCGCGGAGGCGGCTGGCGAAATCTTCGCGCATGAAGTGCACAGGCGAAATATTGACCGCGATACGCAGGGGCTCGAGGCCGGCGCGCTTCCACGCTGTGCCCTGCCGGATGGCTTCGGCGATCGTCCACTCGCCAAAATTGGTAATCAGGCCTGATTCCTCGGCCACCGGAATGAAGGTGCCCGGCGAAACGAATCCGATGGCCGCATGCCTCCACCGTAGCAGCGCTTCAGCGCCGATTATCGCCCCAGTAGCCAGGTCCACCTGCGGCTGATAGTGCAGTTCGAGTTCGCCGTTCGCGATCGCGTTACGCAACCGGAAACCGATCTCGAGGCGCTCGCGAGAGTTTTGCAGCATCGAGAGGTCAAAAAGCGCGATCTGGTTGCGGCCGCGCATCTTCGCATTCGTCATGGCCGCCCAGGCGCGGGATTCCGGTTCGTCGGCGGCGCTGTCTTCCGCGCTGACGATCGTTATGCCGATGCTGGCCGATACGAACAATTCGTGATCGTCAATCAGGAACGGCTGGCGCAGGCTGGACAGAAGCCGCTCGCCGGCTGCGCATGCCTCTTCGGTGGACCCGGCGTGCGCAATGAGGAAAAGAAATTCATTGCCTCCGGCGCGCGCGATGAAATCGTCAGGTCCGATGTTGGTCTGGAGTCTCGCGGCCACCTCCCGCAGCAGCCGATTGCCGACGCGGTAGCCGAGAACGTCATTGATGAGCGAGAACCGATCGATATTGAGCGAGAGTACGGCGAAACTCGCAGGCTTCCGGCGCAGTTCGAATTTTCTGACGGCGAGCTTGCGTTCGAACCACTGGCGGTTGCACAGCTCCGTGAGCGAATCGTGTTCGGCCCGCCAGGTCAGTTCAGCAAGAAGATTTTCGTGCTCGATGGCGAACGCGGCGAGACTCTCGAGCGTTTCGAATTCTTCGGGGAATCGGGGCAGATCAGCTGCTTTCGGATCGGATGGAATGGCAATGGCGCCCAGCATTTCGCCCGCGCCGGAGACCAGCCCGCGTACCAGCAGATTGCCCGCCGGATGCCAGCCGTAACAATCGGCCTCGGCATCCACCAGGCGCGCCAGCGGAAGCTGCTGAAGCATAGTGAGTTCGGCGTCAGTCAGCCCCCGTTTCGCGGCGGCTTCGAGATGAAATCCGCGAACGATCAGGATGGCCACTCCGGCAGGAGAAGCCGCCGACATTTCTTCCACGATGGTGTTCAGAACGTCCCGGACCGGTTCGGTTCTGACGATCATTTCCAGAATGCGTACGCGCGTGCGCTCGCGCCGGGCGCTTTCACGCTCGGGCAGGCGATCCGGCAGGTGGATCAATGCGCGCCACCTGAGACGAAGCGGTCGATCTCAGCCGCCATGAACTCCGGCGAGTCGTGTATGGGAAGCAGAACGGAGCGGACACTGGCGTTGAGAGTCACCAGCCGGCCGCCCGCCACCAGCCGGTGCTCAAACGGAGGCTCCACCTGAGCGCGAATCTGGTCTTTCAAAACCGACAGGTCCGGATTTTCGATCAGCAGAACGGCCGAGTCTTCCGACCACAGGAAAGAGGCGGATTCCGGCGCGAGCGGCTGAATGCGCGCCCGGATGAGCTCATGCAGCAGTTCGACCGCTGCTTCCTTGCCGTACCGGGCGACGATGGCGCGAATCCGCTGGAGCACGAAGACGCAGGCCATGGACGGCCGGGCGCCGGGAGCCAGAGCCTGGCGAAAGACGCCGATCGCATGTTCCCGATCCGCGAACTCTGCTCCGATCGAGGAGAAAGTGCTGCGGGCCGCGGAAATCTGCTGCTGCAGGGTCGAAATAGCGCGGGCGGAATCCTCGCGTTCACGAACGGTTTCCCGGCTGATGGCAGCCACTACTTCGTTCACCTTCGACTTCAGCGAGGAGATGTCGTTCAGCTTCGAAGCATGCTCGAGCGTGGTTTCCATCTGTTTCAGCGCGCCGACGGTGCGGTCGCTTCCAGCGGCCAGCAGCAGCAGGGCTTCATTCATGGTGGCCAGCATGCGCGTCATTTCGCGGAACTGGTTTCGCGAAGCCTCGTTGGCGCGCCGCCGGAATTCTTCGATCGGCCGCTCGAAGCCCGCTGCCGGATCTGGCGGTTGCGCGGCGCTGCGAATGGTTTCGTTCAGAATGCGCAGATCTTCGCGGATGTCGCCATACGGCTCACCATCGAGCACGTAGCGGCTCACGCAATCGACAATTGCCGCCGTGAACTCGGGCCAGGGCGGCGCATCACGTACAGATTCTACAGGTTCGCCGCGTCGCTGCGGCCGGTTTACGGCGTCCAGATATCGCCTGAGGGTTATCATTCAGGCACAACTCCCTTTGGCGTTCGTCCAGCCGCGCTGCCGGGGCGCGAAGGGTCCACGCCCGGAGCTCCGAATTTAGACCCGGTCACATGTACTTATCGTCAGATTGCGCAATATTCCTTAGGACCGTACTATTCCGGAGCTTTGAGCGAAAATTCCCGATTTGCGACCTCGCGCTCCCACTCGAGAAGGCTCTTTTTGAGTTCGATTCCTCCGGCATAGCCGGTGAGCGCGCCCCTGGCGCCAATGACGCGATGACAGGGAACAATAAGCCAGATCGGATTGGTGGAATTCGCCCTGCCCACGGCGCGCGCAGCGCCCGGCACGCCGAGACGATCGGCCAGTTCGGAGTACGTGATAGTTCCGCCGTACGGGATATTCAACAGTTCGGCCCAGACCCTTTTCTGGAACGACGACCCCTCGGGGGCGAGCGGCAAATCGAACACCGTCCGGGTTCCGTCGAAGTACTCCTTCACCTGGCGGCCGACAGGACCGCCGCCGGTATCGAAGATGCCGTCCGACTGGCCGATAAAAAAATGCGTCAGCGCGCCGTGGCTGTCGAGCTTGTACATGGCCGGGCCATGCGGCGTCTGGATGGTCATTCATCTGCTCCTTTCAGGCTCTGCCAGAGGTGGTAAGTCGCGAGACTGCGGAATGGCGCAAACCTGGCCATGAAATCCGCAACCGAAGGAGTGTCTGGCGCAACCTTCTTCCACGCGCGAATGACGCCGGCGTCGGAGGCAGGCAGGCAATCGGCCAGGCCCACCCCACGCAGCAATGAATACTGGATCGTCCACGGGCCAATGCCGCGCACTTTTTTCATCTCCCTCGCGATGTGCATCGCAGACCATTGGCGCGAGAGACGGATGCTGGACGAAGCTAGTGCCCGCGCGGCCGCGATCAGGTAGTCGGCCTTGAATGCGGGAAAGCGAAGGCGCACGAGCGCCGCCGGATCGAGCCCTGCAATTACCTCCGGAGCCGGATGGGCAACCATTCCCGACGCATGCGGCGTCCCGAAAGTGGCAATCATGGCGCGGCGCAGCCTGACGGCCGCCTGGAGGCTGATCTGCTGACCGATGATCGACCATGCCAGCGATTCCCAGGCATTCACGGCAAGCGGAACGCGTAATCCGGCCTGCCGCTGAATCAACGCTCCGAAGATTGGGTCAGCGGCGTGCTGGCGCTCGAACAGCGACGGCTCACAATCGAATCCCAGCATCCGGACGGCGATTTCGTGCGCCGTTCGAACATCGACCGCGTCTGTGGAGCAGACGGCGGTGCCCGATTCGAAGCAGATGTCGATTACCGCAGAGTTGTTCCCGATCAGCACACATTTGCGGAAGCCGCACGGTGTTATCGATTCGGAAAGACCCTGGGAATCGCGGCCCTGAAAATCCAGCACTTCGTCTGTGCGGTACCGGGACGGAAGGCGCACGGTGAAAGCGGCCTGAAGGCGCGCGTACGCGGCGGGAGTAACGCCGGTGCGCGCAAGGAATTGCGCATGAAAAGCGGAAGCACTCTCGAAGCCGCTGTCGGCGGCCGCGCGCAAAGGAGTCCGGCCCCCGGCGAGCGCCTGCCTGGCTTTCGCGATGCGGGCGCGGCGCAGGAATGTGCCGGCAGTCTCGTGCGCGTGTTCCAGAAAGAGAAGGTTCAGCGCGGTACGGCTCAACCCCGCGGTCCGGGAAATGGCCGCGATGTCCGGGAACGCCGCCGGCTCCCCGCAGACACGCTCGGCGGTGCGCTCGAAGATGTTCTCGTGCCAGGCTTCGCCACGATAGAGCGCGTCCGGACGGCAGCGGCGGCACGGGCGCAAACCCGCCCGGCGCGCTTCCTCCGGCGTCTCGAAAAAGCGCACGTTCTCCGGCTTTGGCCTGCGCGCCGGACAGGAAGGCAGACAGTACACGCCGGTGCTGACCACCCCGGTCAGGAACTCGCCATCGAACTCGGGATTGCGTTCGAGGAATCGCCGGTAAAGCTGTTCATGATCGGCCTGCAACCGGTTCGCGCGCCCCCTGCCTTCCTTCAGCATGCTTCCCCTTTGGCCATGTTTCGATGGTATGCGGGCTGCGGGCGTCCGTCCTCCGGATATGAACGCTCAAACTGAGCGTATTCCATTGCTCCTGGAAGCGGCTCCTTTATATACTCCGATGTTGAACTTCCCTTACGACAGCGCCATTCTGGCCGCAGTTGGCCATGCGCCGGCCACAATCTCCGACGTGATCGAAACAATGCTGGCGATCGATGCGGCGTGCATCGAAGCAGACGGACTGAAATGGTTCAACGGACTGTACCTCCAGGTTACGCAGGCCATGAAAAGCCGGTTGGATGCGGGTGGATTCACTGATCCGGCGTGGCTCGCGCGTCTCGACGTTGTTTTTGCGCAGTTCTATTTCAATGCGTTGGCCGGGTCGCTCGGCGGCGGCCAGGTTCCCGGCTGCTGGCAGGCGATGTTCTCGCTGCGCGGCGATGCGCGAATCACCAGACTCCAGTTCGCGCTGGCGGGAATGAACGCGCATATCAACCACGATCTCTGCCAGGCGGTGGTCGCCACCTGCCGGGAAATGGACCGGCCCATTCAACACGGCTCCGCTTGCTATCGCGATTACACGGCAGTGGATGAAGTTCTCGAGGGACTGATCGATAAGGCGAAGCAGATGCTGGCCGTTCGGCTGCCGGGAGACTCCATTCCCCCGATGCCTCAGCTGGAAAATCTGATCGCGGGATTCGACATCGTTGCCGCCCGCGAGCACGCCTGGAATACGGCCGAAGCGCTCGTCCTTCTGCCTGCGCCTGTAGCCGCGCAATTGTTGCTGTCGATCAACGGAATTACCGCCGCGCTGAGTAAATCGCTGCTGATGCCGATCATCTGATCTCGACGTTCGCAACGGAATCAGGATGTTTCCGGCGCCCCGGCTCCGACCCCAAGATCGCGCAGCAGGCCGTCGCTGAGATCGTATATCCACCCATGCACGGCAAGGGGCGCGCCCTCGAGCCAGCGTTTGCGGACGGCGGGGATCTGAGCGACGGATTCCACCTGAGCGGCGACGTTCAATTCGCACAGCCGCCGCCAGCGCGCTATTGGGTCGCTCAGGCGCTCCAGCTCTTCCCCATTCGCCGAACGGACCCGGCGCAGATGCTCCAGCCAGAGATCGATCGCGCCATGGAATGTTCCGGACAGCGCTGCCTGCACCCCGCCGCATCCGTAATGGCCGCACACGATGATGTGTCGCACAGAGAGTACTTCCACCGCGTACTGCACGGTGGCAACGCAATTCACGTCATTCAGCGATACGACGTTGGCGACATTCCGGTGAACGAAGAGCTCCCCGGGCTCAAGGTCGACGATCTGATTGGCGGGAACACGGCTGTCGGAGCATCCGATCCAGAGATAGTCCGGACGTTGGATATCGCACAGACGCTCGAAGAACCCCGGGTCGCGCCGCGTTTGCCTTTCGGCCCACTGCCTGTTGTTCTCGAGCAGATCCGCAAGAGTGGACATCGGCCTCATCGTAGCGCGTGCGCGAGAGGTGCCATAAAGCGCCGCACTATAATTCTCCCTGGTGCCCAGTCCATCGCCTCAACCCACGGTTGCCGCATCTCTGCACAAACCGTCACGCCGAATTCTCTCGATCCAGCGCTGGTCTGTTGTCCTCCTGATCGCTGGCGGCGCTCTGAATTATGTGGATCGCGCGACTCTCTCCGTCGCCAACAAGCTCATCCAGGACGATCTCGGGATACCGGTCGCCAAAATGGGGCTGCTGCTGTCGGCATTTCTATGGGCGTACGCGTTCTCGCAGCTCCCCGTAGGGGGCCTTATTGACAGATACGGGCCGCGCCGCCTGCTCGCTCTCGGCCTGTTCTGCTGGTCGCTTGCGCAGGCCGCCGGCGGGCTGGTCCGGAGTTTCGGAACATTCATCGTTGCGCGGCTCGCGCTCGGCGTGGGTGAAGCGCCGCTCTTCCCGGGTGGCGCCAGAGTGGTGCGCGACTGGTTCGGGCTGGGCGAACGAGGATTCGCCACCGGCATGCTGCAATCCGCGTCTTCGCTGGGCAACTTCATCGCCGTGCCTTTGCTCACTTTCCTGATGCTTTCGCTGAGCTGGCGATGGATGTTCATCATCGTCGGCGCGGCGGGCATCGTTCTTGCCATCGCGTGGTGGGCTATTCACCGCGATCCTTTCGAAGTTCGCCTCACGGAGGACGAAGTCCGTTACCTGACCGAAGGCGACGAGAACACCACAACGAAACCGCCCTCCTTCGCGCAATGGCGACAGCTGTTCGCGCACCGAACCACGTGGGGTATGATCGCGGGCTTCTTCGGCACGATCTACGTCCTCTGGCTTTATACGAGCTGGCTGCCTTACTATCTGGAACACGAGCGGCACATGAGCGTGGCGCGAGTCGGCGTGCTCGCGGCCATACCTTACTTTTTCGGCTGTGTTGGAGCGGTGACAGGCGGCTGGCTTTGCGACCTTCTTACGCGGCGCGGCTGGACGCCGATGGGCGGCCGCAAAGTTCTTATCTCCTCTTCGCTTTTCGGTATTGCGCTCTGCACGGTTGGAACGGCTTTTGCGCCATCCAATGCGCTCGCGATCGGCCTCATCTCGTTCTCTCTGTTTCTCATCTACATCGCCAGCGCCGCATCGTGGGCGACGGTTCCGGTGGCGGCGCCCAGCCAATACACGGCTTCACTCGGCTCCATGCAGAACTTCGGCGGCTATTTTGGAGGGGCGCTCGCGCCGGCGATTACCGGCCTCATTGTCGCGCGTACAGGCAGCTTCACGCAGGCCCTCCTGCTGGGCGCTGGGCTCACCGTACTCTCGGCTATCGCTTATCTGCTGTTCGTGGGCGATCCGATTCAGGCGGAAGCGGAGTAATCGTCCCGTCGGGCGCTGAGTCTTCTTGCGAACGCCTGGGTTCCTGCTTCTGAAAAACGGCGCCGGCGCCTTTCCTGTCGGCTCGGCTGATTCCGTCTAAGCGAGAGCCATTTCCGGCGCGGCGAAAAACTGATCCACCAGCGCGGTGATCTCGGCAGGCTCTTTGGCGTGATAAATCGCCGTCCGCAACTGCCCGCCGCCCCTCACGCCGTGCGTGAAGTACGTGGCGAACTGCTTCATCTTGCCGGCCGCGTCATCTTCGCGCCGCTCGACAAGCATGGCGTAGTAAGTCCGCATCATCTCGTAGCGGTCGAGGTGAGTCGGCTCGGTATAAGTTCCCGTCTCCAGGTACTCGCGAATCTGCCGGAAGATCCAGGGATTCGAAGCCGCCGTGCGGCCGATCATCACCGCGTCGCAGCCCGTCTCCTTCACCATTCGCATCGCATCCTCCGGCTTCATGACGTCGCCGTTCCCGATTACCGGAATCTTCACGGCGGCCTTCACCGCCGCAATCCGCCGCCAGTCCGCGTGGCCGCTGTAACCCTGTTCGCGGGTTCTTGGATGCAGCGCAATCGCCTGCAGTCCACAATCTTCGGCGATCCGCGCCATCTCCACCATTACGAGCTCGCGATCATTCCAGCCCGCGCGGAACTTGCACGTGAACGGAATCGAGATGGCTTTGCGGACCGCCCGCAGCAGACGCTCGACCAGCGCTAAATCCCTCAGCAGCCCCGACCCGCCGTTGCACTTCACCACCTTGTTCACGGGACAGCCGAAATTGATATCGAGGATGTCGAAGCCGAGATCCTCACAAACTCGCGCTGCATCGGCCATCACGTCCGGATCAGCCCCGAACAACTGCGCCGAGATCGGATGCTCCTCCGGCTCAAATGCCAGATAGCGCCGCAACGTACGATTCGCCTTATTGCTGTTTTTTAATGCGGCGCTCACTCCGTGCGAGCTGGTAAATTCGGTCATAATAAGACCGCATCCGCCCAGATTGCGGATAAAACGCCGGAAAACCGTGTCGGTAACTCCCGCCATGGGAGCCAGCACGGTGGCAGGCGAAATGGTGATGTTTCCAATGCGGAAATCGTTCGGGAAACTCACCATTTCAGTGTAACGTCGAGAGTATCTGGGGATGGTATGAAGCCGCTGCACATCGGACTGCTCGTCATCGGAGCCGCCATTGCCGGCGGAGTGGCGGTCAAAATGACGGAGCCGCCGTCGTTCCCCGCGTCGTCTCCGAAGGTAGTTCCCGCTGACGTTGCTAAACCTGCCCCGGCGCCGGCGCCTCCGGCGCAAACCGTTCCGATTCCTCCGGCCTCGCCGCCTTCGGCCGAGGTAAAGCACATCCCGGCATCCATGCCGCAGACATCCACCGCTGCCCCGCCGCCCGTCTACTCCGAGCCGCGCAGCCGTCCGACTCCGTTCCCCTCTCCGGCCAAAAAACAGGAGCCCGAAGAAACCACGATTTCGAGGCCTGCACAACTTCCGGGCTTTTACCAGCGCCCCGCTGAGCCGGTCGAACCTGTGCAGGTGCGGGACGTTCAGAAGGCTGAAGCTCCGCGGCAGGTCACGCTCGAGCCCGGCATGACCATCGCAGCGCGTATGCTCGAAACGCTATCCAGCGATCGGGTCTCGGCAGGCGACACGTTCAGCGCGACGCTCGCCGAGCCGCTCATCATCGATGGCCTGATCATCGCCGAGCGCGGCTCGCGCGTCGATGGCCGCGTGGTCAGCACCCAACGACCGGCTCGCATAAACGGACGCTCTGAGATTCAGCTCGCGTTGTCGAGCATCATGACGGCGGATGGACAGCGGATCGAGATTTCAACAGAGCCGTGGGCTGGAACCGGGGCCGGCTCTGGCAGCGCTCAGGCTGGGGAGATTGGAGGAGGCGCTGCCCTCGGAGCCATCATCGGCGCGATCGCGGGCGGCGGCAAGGGAGCGGCCATCGGCGCCGGAATCGGCAGCGGCGCCGGGCTCGGATCGGCCATAGCTACGCGCGCGAAGCCGGTGACTGTCCCCACGGAGACGGTCATCCATTTCCGCGTGAGATCACGCATCACAATAACCGAAAGGCAGCTATAAGACACCGGCGGCGTCATCAGAAGACCAGCCGCAATCCCAACTGAATATCCCTCGGCGTGCCGACCGTATTTGTGATCGTTCCCGCCGCGGGTTGTCCAATGGTCGCATTCGGCAGATCGAATTGCGGATGGTTCAGAATGTTGAATAATTCACCGCGGAACTGTACCCGAATCCTTTCTGTTGCTGCGAATTCCTTGAACAGCGAAAAATCCAGATTCGTGCGTGAAGGTCCGGTCAGGATGTTCCTTCCTGCGTTCCCATAGGTATATTGCGCCGGCGTTGCCCAAGCCGCGCCTGGCGCGTTGAAAGCCGTATTGAACCAGTGGTTTATCGTTGGCTTCGGGACCGTCGCGTTTGCGCCTCCAACATAGTTTGGCCTGCTGGAAGTACCCGTGTTCGTCACGGCATTCGCCAGCACGGGAGTAAATGGCAGTCCGGTCTGCGCGGTAAGAATCATATTCACCTGCCAGCCTCCGAAGGCTGCGTCCATCCATTTATTCGCCAGGTTGAACCGCTTGCCGGCGCCAATTGGCAGGAAGTAGTTCACCGTCTGGGTGAACCGGTGCCGGATATCGAAGGAACTGCTCGCAAAATCCTCAAACCGATACCTTGGATCCTGTGGCACCGGACCATCGGCGCCGCCGCCCTGCTGCAGCGGGACGTCGTCGATCGAGTGCGACCAGGTATAAGCGCTGATGAGACTTAGCCCGGAAGAATAGCGCTTCTCGAGCGACGCCTGTAGCGAGTGATAAGCGGATAGCCCGTCAGTAGAAGCATAGTTGTCGCCCGAAACCCCCGGCGCAATCGTATACAGCATTTCGCGAGGGCCTACAGGACCGGGCCCGGGAATTGGCTGGTTGATGTTGTAGGTCACATCGAGATCTCGCCCCAGATTGCCCACGTAGCCTGCCTTCGCCACCATATTGGCCGGCAGCTGTCGTTCGATCCCGAAATTGAACTGCTCGGCGTACGCATTCCTGTAATTACCGGGGATACTGTACCAGGTACCGGTCGGATTGTTTACGATGTTCGCCACGTTTAGCGGCGGATTGGGGGGAAGGCCCTGGGATACCGTGATGTAGGTTGCAGAGAGTTCATTGATGACCGGCGTTGTTGTTGCGCCGAAGGGCAGTTGCCTGTGCAGACGGTAAAGCGCTCCGCCGTTTCCCGATGCGTTGTAGAATAATCCGGCGCCTCCGCGCAGCACAGTCTTGCTGTCCAGTTGATAAGCGAATCCAAATCGCGGCGCGAACAGCTTATACTGAGCCCGGACACCTACATTGCGGTCCGAGTTGTAATCCGCGATCATCACCTTCCCTGTCGCAGTATTGAAGTTTGAGAAGCGATTATTCGCTTCCACAGGCGGCGGCAGATACTCCCAGCGCAGGCCCAGGTTAAGCGTGAGTTTGTCAGTGACTTTCCAGTCGTCGGCGACGTAGGTACCCAGTTCGAACACTCGAATGCCGGTCCACGCAAGCTGGAACGCCTGTGTAATACTGCCGGGAACGCCAAGCAGGAAGCTGGCCATGGCGTTGCCCGTGCTGCCCGGCGTGTTCGGATTATCTGTAAAGGTACTGTCGAACGTATACTGCCCGTTGCCGGAGTTGTCCTGGAAATCGGTAATCTGGCGGCGCACCGCGTTCACGCCCCATTTCAGGCTGTGGCGCCCCATCATTTTCGTAAAGTTCACTACCGGGTTGAACGTATTCTCATACCGAATCGTCGGAATCGCGGCAGGACCACCGATTCCCGTATAACCCGAGATTGCGAAAATCGGAAATCCCAGCGATTCCGGCTCCTGATTCGAATTCGGCACGCCCAGCAGCTGCCCGAGTCCGGGTCCGGTGGAAGGCGCGGTCGCATCCACGTTGCGCATCGCGAATCGCGAATAACCCATGCGCGCGTCTACCAGGAACGTGGGACTGAAAAGATGAGTCCACGCGAGCACGTTGTTATAGTTGGCCATCGGAGCGCGACCGGCATAGTTCGTGCTGTTACCGAGGCTCACTGGAATCGAAAGACCCGGTACGTTGCGAAAGCCGAACGTCGAAGGCGTATTCGTCAACGTATCCTGTTTTGAGAACCGCGCGAACACGCTGTTGTTCGCGGCCAGATTCCAGTCCACGCGAATGTCGCCTGAGTTATAGTTCTGGCCCAGCACCGGATTGCTCAGCTGATTGTTCGCGAGCGCAGGCGTTTGAGGCAGCGGGTACGCCTGAACTACGCGAGACGTCACCGGATCGAACAAACTCGCCGGGATAATGTTCCCGGCAAATGGTTGTCTGGTGAAGCCGCTCGCCGTTCCCGGCGCTGCAACCAGGGTTGCGGGATTGTATATCGTCTGGGGGATGTCGCTGAAGTTTCCTCCCCGTTCCTGGACCGTCGGAACCGTGTTCACTGACGTAGCCGTTCCTTGCAGTTTCCGAAAGCCCTCGTAGTCGCCAAAGAAGAACATCTTGTTCTTCAGAATCGGGCCGCCAACGCTGCCGCCGAACTGGTTCTGACGGTACTCCGGCTGCGGGTGACCGACTGTATTGAAGAAGTTTCTGGCATCGAAGTCGTTGTTGCGCACCAGCTCGAACAGGCTTCCATGAAATTCATTCGTGCCGCTCTTCGTGATCACATCCACGGTCGCGCCCGAGTTCCTGCCTTGTTCCGCCCCGAACAGATTGGTCTGGATCTTGAACTCGAGAATGTCTTCGACAAGTGGCCGCAGCGTGATCAAGCCGTTGCGGCGAAAATTATCATCCACGCCGTCGAGCATGTAATTGTTCGACATCTCGCGATTGCCGTTCGACATCAACTCCGCTCCCGGCCTTGGATCATCCGGCCTTGTGCCGCTGCCGATGGTCCCGGTAGGGCCGAAGCCCACGCCGACCACCCCTGTCCCAAGTATGGCCAGTTGCGCGAAGTTGCGCCCGTTCAGTGGAAGATCGCTCACGCTTTTCGTCTCGATCACCTGGCCCACCTGCGACGTGCTCGACTCGAGCAGCGGCGCGGCCGCTGTTACCTGCACGTTTTCAGAGACCGTTCCGACGCGCAGCGCGAAATCCACGCGCGCCACCTGGTTCACTTCGAGCCGGATACCGGCTCGCGTTTCTTCCGCGAAGCCTTCTTTGACGGCGCTCACGCTGTAATCGCCCGGCTGCAGCGCATTGAACTCGTAAAGGCCGGATTCGTTCGATTCCGTCTGGCGCTCAGTGCCTGTGCCTGTATTGGTCAGCGTCAGCTTCACCCCCGGGACCGCCGCGCCGCTCGAATCCGTTATTGTGCCGGCAAGATTCGCGGTGGTTTGCGCGAAACACACGGGTACAACCGTCAGCATTGCTACTGCAAGCAACTTCATATTGCTTCCTTTATGGGAATATCGTTGTCCCAGACCAAACGTGTCGCGTATGCTATCACCGCTCTGTTTGGCAGTCAAACGAAACGGTGATAAGATGCCGCGCATGATGATCAATCGGCGAACGGCGCTGATGCAATTTGCGCAATTCCTTGCCGCCTCTCCTTTGCTCAGAGCCGACCACCGCTTCAGCGATCATCCTGACCCTGTGCTTGACCCGGCAAACGTTTTCGATTTCGCCAAACTTGCCAAAGCCAGGCTCGATCCGCTCGCGTGGGATTACATGGATGAAGGTTCAGACGACGAAACGGCATTGCGCGACAACCGTGCCGGCTTTGACAAGCTGATCATCCGGCCGCATTTCCTGGCTCATGATGTCAGCAGGATTGACGTTTCGACAACACTCCTCGGTAAGAAGCTGGAGCAGCCAATTTACATCTCCATCACGGGCGGAAAGAACTGCTTCTTCAACAATGGCGAACAAGAAACCGCGCTCGGCGCCGGCGCCTGTAACACCATGATGATCACCAGCGGCGGCATCGATTCGGTGCTGAAGTCGGGGAAGGGTCCGAAGGTCTGGTGGCAGTTCACTACTGCCGCGGAGCTTCGAACAAAGACCCAGATGACGGACTTCGGCGACAGGCTTCAGGACAAAGGCTGCTCGGCGATCTCGGTCACTGTGGACATCTACCACGTTTCGCACCGCGAGCGGAGCATTCACAACGGTCTGGTCCGGAACTGGTGCCAGGGCAACGGTATTCCACGCGACGTCAGCGGGAAGCTGATCTACGCGCCGAACGACATCCTGTGGGGCACGGGCGATTTCCCCGCGCCGCGGCCATTTCCCACGCCGACATGGGACAATCTGCAGCGGCTTCGCGAATCAACCGACCTGCCGGTGGTGGTAAAAGGTGTCATGACCGCCGAGGATACCGAACGCGCCGTAAAAACCGGCATCTCAGGCGTGATCGTATCGAATCACGGCGGCCGTCAATTGGATGGAGTCGGTGGAACCATCGAAGCTCTTCCCGAATGCGTCCAGGCTGCAGGTGGAAAGATCCCTGTACTGGTGGATGGCGGTTTCCGGCGCGGCACGGATGTGTTCAAAGCCCTCGCGCTGGGAGCAACGGCAGTAGGTATCGGCCGGCCCTACTTATGGGGCCTCGCGACGTTCGGACAACGCGGCGTCGCGAGAGTGATCGAGATTATGCGGGCCGAACTCGGTATCGACATGGGCATGGCTGGCGTCGCGTCGATATCGCAAATCGACCGATCTTATGTTCGACGCCGGACCGCCTGAATGAAAATCCGCGCCCTGGTCGCCATTTTCTTTTCAGCCATGCTCGCGCATGCGGCGGAGCAGAGCGAAGGGCGCATCATGCGGCCTGTCGAACATGCCGCGATCCTGAACGGCCCGGTCGACATTATCGCGACCGCTCCCGGGGGTCAGCTTCAGATTGACGGGCGTCCTGTGACGGCCGAACAACTGTTTCCAAACGTCTTCCACGCTTCAGAAAAGGTCCTCCCCGGAACCCACACGCTCACTTTGAAGTGGAGCGGTGGCGAAAGCAGCATCCGGTTCTCCGCTGGACCTGACATTCCGGCGGGATT
>DAIDJK010000077.1 GCA_027450225.1 Bryobacterales bacterium
TCATTCGTGATCTCATGGTGCGCGGTTACCGTACATTCAAGGAATTCCGGGAAGCTGGCGAAGGCATCGCGACCAACGTCCTTGCGGACCGGTTGCGGAATCTCGAAGCCTCAGGCATCATCCAGGCGGAGGCCGAACAAAGCGACGCGCGCCGCGTGAACTATCGGCTCACCCGGAAGGGCATTGATCTCGCGCCGGTGCTTCTGGAACTCCTCATCTGGGGCGCACGCCACGAGCCGACTCTCGCTCCCTGCGCGGTGATCGACTACATGGCCGCGCATCGCGAGGAGGTCTTGAGCGAAGTTGCAAGGCGCTGGCGGGAGCGTGATCCTGCGCCTTTCCTGCCGCGATTCAAGGACGAACATCCGAAGGGCGCCGGGCGTACATTCACAGGAACGAGGAGGAAAAAATGAGCAAAGTGAGAGTTCTGGTCGGGACGCGCAAAGGCGCATTCATTCTCGAATCGGATGGCAAACGCGAGTCCTGGGACGTTAGTGGTCCCTTTTTTACCGGCTGGGAGATCTACCACATGAAAGCTTCTCCCGCCGACCCGAATCGGATCTACGCCTCACAGTCTTCCGGCTGGTTTGGCCAGGTGATGCAGCGTTCCGACGACGGCGGCAAAACCTGGGAGGCCGTGGATAACAAATTCCTCTACGATGGCGTCCCCGGCACTCACCAGTGGTACGATGGCTCGCCGCATCCCTGGGAATTCAAGCGCGTCTGGCATATCGAGCCTTCCCTCACGGATCCCGATCTCGTCTATGCGGGAGCCGAAGACGCCGCTCTCTTCCGCAGCACAGACGGTGGAAAATCCTGGCACGAACTTTCCGGGCTTCGAAAGCACGATACCGGCATGCGATGGTCGCCCGGCGCCGGAGGCATGGGACTCCACACCGTCATTCTCGATCCTTCCGATCCCAATCGCCTTTACATCGCCATCTCCGCCGCGGGCGCTTTCCGCAGCGACGACGCGGGCGTCACCTGGAAGCCGATCACCAGAGGTCTGGTCTCCGAATTCCTGCCCGACCCCAAAGCCGAGGTGGGCCACTGCATCCACCACATGACCATGCATCCGGAGCGCCCCGGCGTTCTCTTCATGCAGAAGCACTGGGACGTGATGCGCACCGACGATGCCGGTGAAAACTGGCGCGAAGTCAGCGGCAATCTCCCCACCGATTTCGGTTTTCCCATCGAAGTGCACGCGCATGAGCCCGAAACCATCTACGTCGTCCCCATCAAGAGCGATCGCGAGCATTTTCCCCTGGATGCAAAACTCCGCGTTTACCGCAGCCGCACGGGCGGCAACGAGTGGGAGGCGCTCACCAGCGGTCTGCCGCAGGAAAATTGCTACGTCAACATCCTGCGCGATGCCATGGCGGTCGATTCGCTCGACGAATGCGGCGTCTACTTCGGCACCACCGGCGGCCAGGTTTACGCGTCTTCGAACGCGGGTGACACATGGTTCCCCATCGTTCGCGATCTCCCGGCCGTGCTCTCCGTAGAAACGCAGACGCTTTCGTAATCGCCGTGGCGATCATCAAGGTCATCGTTCCGGGCCATCTCCGCACTCTGGCGCGGCTTCCGTCGAGTGAAGTCGCGCTGGAGGTGGATGGACCCGTCACGCAGCGCAGCATCATCAATGCGCTGGAAGCCGCTTACCCGCCCCTTCAGGGCACCCTGCGCGATCACGCGACGCAGAAGCGACGCCCGTTCATCCGCTTCTTCGCCTGCCAGGAAGATCTCTCCTTCGAGCCGCCCGATGCGCCCGTTCCCGATGCCGTGGCCAACGGGACCGAACCGTTCCTCGTCGTCGGCGCCATCGCCGGCGGCTGAGTTATTCGCGGAACAACGCCAGATCAATCGATCCGGCCATCGCCTGATATCCCGCCCGGTTCGGATGCAACCGGTCGCCCGGACCGCCGACGGAGCTGCTCGGCTGAAACTCCCGCTTCAGCGCTCCGGTTGCCGCGTCGAGCGTGGCTTTATCGAAATCCGCCACGCCATCGAAAACGCCGCCGTTCCGGATGAACTCGTTCACCGCTTTGCGCCGCGCATCCACTTCCGCGGTCCCGTGCGTCGCCGTACTGTGGAGGCTCGATGTAATCGTCGCGCCGATCACTTGTATCCCACGCTCGTGCATCCGCGCCACGCCCTTTTTCAGCCCTTCGATCACCGTCTCCGCCGTCGCTCCGCTCGACCCCAGGTCGTTGATTCCCTCGAGCCACACCACGTACTTCAACCCCGGAATGCTCAACACATCCCGGTCCAGCCGCTCGAGTGCCGAAGGTCCGCCGCCGTTCGGTTTCGCTTTGTCGTACACCGCCGGCCCGACAATCTGATTCCCGCCGATCCCCGTATTCACCACCGCATACTTCGTCCCGAACTCCCGATGCACTCGCTCCGAAAGAAAATCCGGCCAGCGATCGTCGCCGTTGATCGTCGAATTCGTCCCATCGGTAATCGAATCGCCGAACGCGGCAATCACATTCGTTCCCGCGGGCATTGTCATGTCCACCGCATCGAGGAAATACCAGGATGTGGTTGAGAACGGAAACGCGCTGCTTGCTTCTTCGCCGCCATGCGCCCCACTCCCCGGCGCCGAGACATAAGAAGTCTGCATGGCTTTCGCATGCCACGTCATCGGCCCCGATGCGCCCGCCACATGGAAGCTCACCGCGAGCTTTCGCCCGGCCAGTTGCCGCGCATCGCCATACTTCAGCTCCACCGCATCCGAGTAAGCCATCTCCCGCGGACGAATCGTCACTCCCGCTTTGCCGCCGAACCGCACCGCGCGATTCGTCCCCGCCACAATCTCTCCGCCGCGTTCGTGCAGCCCGATAAAGACCCCGTCGAATCTCACCGGTTGCGATCCGAACACATTCGAGAGCCGCAGCCGCGCGCTCTGTCCCCACACATCCGGCTTCACGATCAGCCGCAGCGTCTGCTCGTTCGCCTCTTTCTGCGGAAACGCGAACTCCAGATCCGGCTGCGCCACCGCATTCCCGGCCGGGTAAGGACCATGCACAGATCCCACCCACGCTCCCACCCATTTCTCCGCCGCCACCGCCGGGTTGGCGCTCAATAGAGCAGCAATCAATAGCAATCCCGTCCGCACCTTCAACACGGTATCGCAGCCACTTCGTCTGGCCGCCACCTGAACGCCCCGCGTATTTTAAGAATGTATGACCGCCCCGCGAAGCGCCGACACGCAACCCGCTTCCCCGCGGGCCGCCGGCGTACTCTGGCGCAATTTGTTCCGCTGGGAAGCCGGCAAAATCGTGACGCCTGTCGCCATCCGGAACACGGTTGGCTTCGCGCTCGCCTTCAGCATCGGCGTGCTCGTCTCCGGTGCGAATGCCGGCGTACTTGCGGGACTCGGGGCGCTGAACGTTTCTTATTCGGACAGCCTGGACCCTTACGGCGTGCGCGCGCGCCGCATGGCGCTGGCAAGCGTGCTTTGCGGAATCGCCGTCGCCGCGGGCGCTCTGTCCGGGCAAACCAATTTAACCGCCGTCCTCACCGCGGCGTGCGGCGCCTTCGCGGCGGGCATGCTGATCGCGCTCGGCAGCCGCGCCGGCGATCTCGGCGTCGTCATTCTGGTTACGGTCGTGGTCTTCGCCGCCCGTCCACTGCCATGGCTCGAAGCCGTCGAATCGGGTCTTGTGGCCATCGGCGGCGGCCTGCTGCAAACTCTGTTCTCCATCGCCCTGTGGCCCGTCCGCCCCTGGCAGCCCGAGCGCCGCATCATCGCGGAGCTCTACGAAGCCATTGCGGGAATCGCATCAGCGCACCACGGCCGCTCGGCCGCGCCCCCGGTCAGCAAACAAATCTCTGACGCGCAGGAAGCGCTTGCCGCGCTCGTCGGCGATCACAGCGTTCAGGCCGAGCAGCACGTCTTCCTTCTGAATCAGGCCGAGCGAATCCGGCTGTCGTTCATCGCCCTCAACTATCTGCGTTCACAACTCGCCAGTTCGCCCGCCTCCGTTGAAGCGGGAAGCGCGCTCGACGAGGTTCTGGACGCAGCCGCCGGCGCCGCGGAGGAGATTGGCCACTGCGCTCTCGACTCTAAGCCCGCCGACGCCGTCGCACGATTTGAAGCCGCCGCCCACCGCTTTCGCACCCTCGGAAATCCGGGCGATCCCGCTCTGTTCGGCGACGCCGTCCGAGAGATCGATGCGCTCGGCGGCCGCATCCGCGCCGCTGCCTCCGTCAGCACCCGTCTGCTGCGGGATCAGCCGGATCTCGAATCCCCGGCGCCGCAACCCTGGTATCTGCGGTTTCCCGGCCGCATCGCGAAGCTGCGCGCCAACCTCTCCATTCACTCCACCGTCTTCCGACACGCCCTGCGGCTCGCCGTCTGTCTCGGCATCGGTGATGCGCTCGGTCGCGCCATCAGCCTCGAGCGCACCTACTGGATTCCGATGACCATCGCCATCGTCCTGAAGCCGGATTTTTCGTCCACCTTCAGCCGCGGCATTCTGCGCATCGCCGGAACACTCGTGGGCCTCGCGCTCGCGACCATGCTCTTCCATTACCTTCACACCGGCGTCTGGACCGACATCGCGCTCATGACCGTCTTCATGTTCTTCCTTCGCTGGATCGGGTCCGCCAATTACGGCGTCTTCGTTACGGCGCTGAGTTCGATGATCGTGCTGCTCATCGCCACCACCGGCGGGAGTCCCCACATCGTCATCGCCGCCCGTGCGGAGAATACGATCATCGGCGGCGTCCTTGCGCTGGTTGGTTATGCGATCTGGCCTACGTGGGAGAAAACGCAGGTCGGTCCCGCGCTTGCCGATATGATCGATCGCTACGCCGAATACTTCGATGCCGTGATCTCGGCCTTTCGGGACGGCAAATTAAGTGACCTGAATGACCGCCGTCTCGCCGCCCGCCTCGCGCGTTCGAATGCCGAAGCTTCTGTCGACCGTATCGCCGCCGAACCCAGAACCTCCCGCGAACGGTTCGCGCTGCTCGGCGCCATGCTCGCCAGTTCGCATTCCTTCGTGCATGCCGTCATGGCCATGGAATCCGGCCTCTATTACACGAAGCCCGTTCCGACTCGCGCCGCCACCGGCGACTTCGCGAATCACATGATCGATGCCCTGCGCGTGATCTCATCGTGGCTGCGCGAGACCAACGGCCGCGCCGCAGCCATACCGGACCTTCGCGCCGCGCAGACACGCATCCTCCGTTCGCCGGTCGCTCCCGCCGAGCGCTATACGCTCATCGATCGTGAAACCGACCGCGCGACTGTAGCCGTGAATACGCTTGCCGAACAGGCTCGCCGCTGGGCCGCAATGCGGGCCGACTGAGTCCTGCGCTTTCATCGTCCGGAAACCGAAACCGGCGTATACTGACAAATTCAGCGGATCATCGAGACGATCATCGAAACATGACACGACAGGAATTTCTTCGCCTCGGCGGAGCGGCGGCGGCCGGTCTTGCCATTCAGCCTTTCAGTAAAGCGGCCACCGGCGGCGATTCGAAGTTCTATTTCGCCGTCATCGCCGATTCCCACATCATCGACAAGTACTACAAAGGCCCCGAAAGCAATCAGGAAGATACCGAGTCCATGTTCAGGACCGCTGAGCGGCTCGAATCGGCTCGTGACGTCATCAATGGCCTCTCGCCGCGTATGGAACGCGTCTTCCTCGTCGGCGATTACTTCCATAACTACCCATCTCCCGATATCGACTTCTATTTCAAAAACGAGACCCGCATCGATCACGCGAAAGCGATCACGGACAAGTTCAACGTCCCCGTCCATGTCGGCTTCGGTAATCACGATTACTGGGCGACTGGCATGCCGCGCGAGACGTCCCACGAGCTGTTCCGGCGCAAGCTGGGCGTGAAGCCTTACTATTCGGTGGACTACAAAGGGTGGAAGTTCATCCACCTGAATAACTTCCTCGGTTACACCTGGGCGAAGGGCGATCCCAGGTTCAATCCATCACAAGGCTCTCTCGGCGAAGAGCAGTTGAACTGGTTTGAAGCCGAACTGGCGCAGCAGAGGCCGTCTTTCGTCTTTATCCACTACCCCCTGACCATAGTGGAAACGGCGGAGGTCCGTGACTATGGAGTACACGGGCTTATCAAGAAGCACCGCGACGCCATCCAGCGCGTCGTCTCCGGCCACTGGCACAAGTGGTTCGAGTTCGGCCGCTCCTTCGGTCCGCAGCATCTCGTCATGGCTGCCACCCGCTACGATCCGAACGCCTATCTCATCGTGGAAGCCGATACAAAGAAGGTTAGCCACCAGCTTCTGAACATCGATCTGGTTGACTGGAACACGCACTACAGCAAGCCGTATCGAACCTGATCGTAGCTGGTCTTTCATTCGCCTGAAACACTTTAGCCCGATAACGTGAGTTCTCTCCTCGCGCTGAAACCGGTCTCTTAAACGGCTGCGCGCTCAGGCGGCGAGTTTCGATCTTCGCCGCCTGGCCGCGCCTTTTTGCTTCAGCACTCCTCCGGGAGCCTTTTTCGCCATGGCTTTCGGCGTCAGTTCCGGCGCGCCGAATGCGATCGCGGCCACCTCGTCCATGGTTCTGGCGTAGTGAATCGTCATGTCGCCCAGTTGCTCTCGTTTCAGGTCTTCGCGCACGTTCACCTCGTTGTCGCAGGGAAGGATCACTTCCTTCACGCCGCTGCGCCGCGCCGCAAGCACCTTTTCTTTTATTCCGCCCACCGGAAGCACCTGTCCCACCAGCGTAATCTCGCCCGTCATCGCCAGGTTTTTGCGAATCGGCTTGTCCGTAAGCATGGAGAGCAGGGCAGTCGCCATGGTCACGCCGGCCGACGGCCCGTCTTTCGGAATCGCTCCCGCCGGCACGTGCACGTGGATATCGCTGTTCTTGAAGACTTCCGGATTGATCTTGTATCGCTCGGCGTTCGACCGTACCCAGGTGAGCGCCGCCTGCACCGATTCCTGCATCACCGAACCGAGCTGGCCCGTCATAATCAGCCCTTTGCTGCCGCCCGGCATGCGGCCGGCTTCGATGAACAGTACGTCGCCGCCCACCGGCGTCCAGGCCAGCCCCACCGCGACTCCAGGGCGGCCAATGCGCTCGGCCACTTCGGTATCGGGCCGGAAGCGGGGGGCGCCCAGAAACTCCTCCACCAGCGCCGGCGTAATCCCGGTTACCGGCTCTCCGCCTTCGGCATAGCGCCGCGCCACTTTGCGGCACAGCGTTCCGATTTCGCGCTCCAGATTGCGCACGCCGGCTTCGCGCGTGTAGCGCCGGATCACGAACCGGATCGCGTCGTCGGCGAATTCGAGCGGCTTTTCTTCATCCAGCCCGTTCTCTTTCTTCTGGCGCGGAATCAGGTAGCGGAACGAGATCACCACTTTTTCCTGCTCCGTGTAGCCCTGGAGTTCGATGATCTCCATGCGGTCCCGCAATGCTTCCGGGATCGTGTCGAGCACGTTGGCCGTCGTGATGAAGAGAACGCGCGAAAGATCGAACGGAACGTCCAGGTAGTTGTCGCGGAACGTCGAATTCTGCTCCGGATCGAGAACTTCGAGCAGCGCGGACGCCGGGTCGCCCCGGAAATCCCGGCCCAGCTTGTCCACTTCGTCCAGCATGAATACCGGATCGTTCACCGCCGCCCGGCGCAGCGCCTGCGCGATCTGGCCCGGCATCGCGCCGATGTAGGTGCGGCGATGCCCGCGAATTTCCGCCTCATCGTGCATGCCGCCCATGGAAATGCGCTGGAATTTTCGGCCCAGCGATCGGGCGATCGAGCGTCCCAGAGACGTCTTTCCCACGCCCGGAGGCCCGACGAAACACAGAATCGGCCCCTTCAGCCGTGGTTTCAGTTGCATCACGGCCAGAAAGTCGAGAATGCGGTTTTTCACCTTTTCGAGATCGTAATGGTCCTCGTCGAGAATCTGCGCCGCGTGCTGCACGTTTACCGCTTCGCCGGATGACACGTTCCAAGGCATGCTGGTGAGCCACTCGAGATACGTGCGCGACACGTTGTGCTCGGGCGACATGGGAGCGATGCGGGAGAAGCGCGTCAGCTCTTTCAGCGCCTCCTGTTTCACCTCCTCCGGCATTCCGCACTTCTCGATCTTTTCGCGCAGTTCCTGAGATTCCCGCTCGCGCTCATCGCCCTCGCCAAGTTCCTGCTGGATCGCCTTCAATTGTTCGCGGAGGTAGTATTCGCGCTGCGATTGCGACAATTGCCCCTGCACCTGAGACTGGATCTTCTGCCGCAGTTCGAGCAGTTCCACTTCGCGCGCCAGTTGCTTGTTGATGAACTGCAGGCGCGTACGCGCCTCCGGCATCTCGAGCACGGACTGCCGCTCGGCATGGCTCAGGCTGGGCAGCGTGCCCGCGATGAAATCCGCCAGCCGGCCCACTTCGTTGATATTGGCCGCCGCCGTGGCGATTTCGTCGGAGAGATTGGGGCTGGCATTCACAATCTGAGTGAACGCCGTGAGCACGTTCTGCCGCAGCGCGATCAGCTCCGGCGTGCGATCCTGCTCGATTTCCGGCTCGATTTCCGGGATTCGCTCTACTTCCGCGCGCAGGTACGGCTCCGTCGCCGTGTAGGAGCGCACGCGCATGCGCGACACGCCTTCACAGAACAGCAGCTGGCCCTCGCGCAGTTTCACCACCTTGTGGATCACGGCCACCGTGCCAACCTGATGAAGATCCTCCGGGCCTGGCGAATCCGTACGGGCGTCGATCTGCGAGACCACGCCGATATGGCGGTTCTCGCCCAGCGATTCGACCAGCGCCACCGAGGACGGTCTGCCGACGGTCAGCGGCAGCAGCGCGTACGGGAACAGGACGGTATCCCGCACCGCGAGAATCGGCAGCTCTTCGTTCGACGTGTCCGGCTGCGTCGCTTGTTGCTGCGCCTTCTCCTCCGCGGATTCGGTCTCGGTAGTGCTCCCGGTGACGGGAAGGGCCTCCCCTTCGAGCAGTTCCATGTCTTCAGATTAGCGGCTGCGCACGCCGGATTCTCGCCCGGTATCGTCCGGATGCGGTTATTTGTCTGCGGAACGTCGCAATTTAACGCTCCATAGTTGCAATTTCCCGCGTATTCGTGCACTATGAAAAGTTTTCATCCGATCTTCCCATAACCAATGCGGGTACGAGTCCTTTACCACGATCACTGTTTCGACGGCGCCGCATCGGCTGCGTTTTTCAGCCGGTTCATTCGCGGCGCTGTACATCCGGACGCGGAATTCGCCTACACGGGAATGGCCCACCGGGCATCTCAGATTTTCGAAGACAGCCTTTTCGATGGCGATGAGAACGCCATCGTCGATTTCAAATATTCCAACAACGGGAGGCTGACCTGGTGGTTCGATCACCACCAGAGCGCCTTTCTTTCGGCGGATGACGCCCGCCATTTCGAGGCCCATCCCTCGGAAAGAAAAATGTTCGATCCTTCGTACAAATCCTGCACCAGCTACATCTGCGCTATCGCGAAGCAGCGGTGGAACTATGTGGCGCCGGATCTGGCGGATCTGGTGCACTGGGCTACCATCATCGACGGAGCTCAGTACCCGGACCCGCGAACCGCTGTCGAACTCGGCGCCCCGGCCATGAAACTCACCCTCGTCATCGAGGGGTCGAAGGGATCCGGTACGGTCCAGCAGATCATCGGCTACATGCAGCGCATGCCCCTGGCCAGGATCATTGAACAGCCGGAAATACAGGATATCTACCGCCCGCTGCACGAGCGGCATTTGAAATCCCTGAAGATCATCGAGGATCGTGCGAGCGAATCGGGCGGCGTCATCACCTTCGACCTCACCGGATACGACCTCGAAGGCTACAACAAGTTCATTCCCTATTACCTCTATCCGGACGGAGTCTATACAGTGGCGGTCAGCCCCTCCAGCTTCCGGACCAAGATTTCGGTGGGCTCGAATCCTTGGGCGCCCGTCGAGCCGCGGCACAATCTGGCCACCATCTGTGAGCGTTACGGCGGCGGCGGACATGCGCGCGTGGGCGCGATCAGCCTCGAACCCGGACAGGTCGATGAAGCGCGCCGCGTGGCCGCCGAAATCGCCGCGGAACTCAGAAACTGATCGAAAACGGCCACACCGTCACCGGCCTGGCCCGTTCTGAGAAGTCCGTCAGTCGACTGACAGGTTTATTCAGGGAACAAAATGCAGCTCGACGCGATCCTCGGCGTGCCGGTAAACTAAGGCTTCTCCGGGAGAACACGCCGATGCGGACCGAAACCGCAGGTCATGCAATTTTCGCGCTCACAATGATCGGTCTTGGCGTCCTGGGTCTGCTCCATCCCAATTTCGTTCCGGTGTGGAATCCTGTTCTTACGGGTGTCGCCGGGCGCGAATTGATCATTTACTTTGGCGCCCTCATCTCCCTCGCAAGCGGCATTGGTCTGCTTCTGCCGCGCATGGCGGCCACTGCTGCGCGCTTGCTGCTCGTCACTCTCCTGCTGTGGATGCTGCTGTTCCGGTTGCCAGACTTTTTTCTTGAACCCCCGTTCCAGGCTTGCTGGTCAGTGTTTCCGCTGGCTGTAATGCTGGCCGCAGCCTGGGTGCTCTATGCCTGGGCTGCGGCTGACCGGGACCGTGAGCGGCTCAGCTTCCCTGGCAGCGGGAACTGTCTGCGAATCGCGCGCGCGCTTTACGGACTCTGCCTGATCTTTTTCGGCCTGGCGCACTTCCTCGACGTGAAAGACACCGTTTTGCTGGTTCCCCATTGGCTGCCGTTCCATCTGTTCTGGGCGTATTTCACAGGCTCTGCCTTTATCGCGGCGGGCGTCGCGACGCTGATCGGATACTGTGCAAGGGTGGCTGTCGCGCTCTCAGCCTTTCAACTCGCGCTGTTCCTCTGCCTGGTCTGGATCCCTGTCGTGGTGAGAGGCTCCAAAGACTCCTTCGAGTGGAGTGAGACCATCCTTAACGCGGCGCTGTTGGCGGGAGCCTGGATGGTTGCGGACTCTTATCGTGGTTTGCCCTGG
>DAIDJK010000078.1 GCA_027450225.1 Bryobacterales bacterium
GGCCGTCGACGCGCCCGACACCCGCTATGAGGCGATGATCGCGCTCTGCTCGCTTAACGATCCGAAAGCGTTGCAGGTCTATCTCGCGGGCCTCGCCGACAAAAGTCCCGCGTTGCGTAAGGCCTCGGCGGCCGCGATCGCAGCGGCGTCGGATTCGCGGGATGGTGGCTGAATGCGCGACTGCTCCGCGGGGAAGCGCAATCAGCCGCGCAAATTGCTTTGTTCGACCGGTGGATTGCGCCGGCGCAGGAACGCGTGGAACGCGTGATCCGGATGCCGGCGGGGCAATCCCTGTTCGCTGTGCTGACGGGTTAGCGCTGGTTCAGCGTGGGACCCGGCTGTCCGGCTCCCTGGCCGCCGCCAAACCCCTGCCCGCGTCCGAAGCCGCCACGTCCCTGCGGGCGCGGTGGCGGTACGTAATTGATCATTTCATCCACGGGCCGTTTCGCGGCCCAGGCGATGCCGCGCAGCAGCATGCGCTGGATCTGGTAGTTGGAAAAGTCGGCGTAGGTGTGGCCCTGCATCCAGACGAAGGCGCGGGCGGGCTGGCCGCCGGGGAGCGTGTGCTCGTAGGTCCAGATCTGGGGGACGACTTCACCCTTGTGCGTTCCGGCGCTCGGCGTTCCGGCGATGACGGCAGTGGCGAGCACGTGAATCTTCGGATCCTGCGACCAGGTCATGTTGTAGAACGCTTCGTCGAAGATGGTGAGGTCCGTCATGTCCTTCATGATGGGGTCGGATTTATCGACGACCGTATAGGGCACGGGCGCGTCGAGCGTGAAGTTCACCTCGCCGTGTTTCTTCGCGCCGCCCACGAGGCTGGCGAAGAAAGCGGGATCGGGGCCGCAAAGCGAATCGTGGAAGCTGACGATGCCGCCGCCGCGCTTGACGTAATCGAGAAGTATCTGCTTTTCGGTCTCGCCCAGATAGGCGGCGTCGCCCTTATAGATGACGAGTACGTCGGTGTGCTCGAGATCGGCGGCGCTGGGAGGGTGGAGCGCGCCATCGACGACGGCGCCGTGCTCGGTCAGTATCTTGCTCCAGTCGGCGAGCCACTGTGGATAGTCGTGCTGGCCGACGCCGTGGGATTTCAGGCCGCCCCAGAGGTAGACGTGCATGCCGTTCGGGTTCTGGCCCTGCGGGCGGGGGGCGCCAGGGGCGACGGTCTGGGCGGGAAGAGAAACGGTCGATAACAAGGCGGCGAAAGATGTGGCAAACGCCAGCCGGAGAAAGCGGATGTTCATAGCTTTGCGGCGATCATATCAGACGCTGCGGAGACCGCTATTCGTTTTCGCGTTCCGCCGGCAGGAGCTGCTGTTCGCGAACAGCTTCGGCGTATTCGGCATTCAAAACGCGCTCATACTGGCCATCCACCGCGTTGAAATCCCAGAGGCCGCTGTTATGCCAGTGGTTCGGGTCCTGCCAGTCGTAGCGGTCGAGGACGGGGTAGAGGCAGATGCCTTCCACCGGCACGCCACGCTCGCGGGCGATGCGGACTTCCCCTGCGATCTCGCGAATCCAGCGCGCGCGGCCGACGCCGAAATGGCTGGTCTCGGCGACATAGAGCGGACGTTTGTAGCGGCGCCAGATTTCCTCGAGCAGTTCGTGATAAGGCATCCAGCGCGAATCGCGCGGCTCATCTTCCCAGCGCAGACGGCCGTTGCCCTCGATCTCCCATTCGTTCGAATGGTAGAAGTTCGAGCCGGGGATATCGAGGTACTCCGGCTTGCCGCCGAGTTCCGGACACTGGCGGCCGGCGATCATGTCCCAGGCGTCGAACTGGGATTCGCGGTAGGCGGTGGCTTCGGCGGCCAGCTCGGGGCGGCCGCGCGGGGGAAGAACGTGAATGGTGGGTTCGGGCCAGGAGATGCGGGCCCGGCGGTCCACGCTCCACACGGCTTCCACGCCGGCGATGGCGGCGCGCACCAGCTGCTGCTTGATTTCGTTGTCCCTGCCGGTGGCGTGCGGGTAAATAAGATCGCGCGCCGCGGCCCAGGAGAAGAAATTGATCTCGTTCATCGGCGAGTAGAACGGAATTTCGTCCGTGTGCTCGCGGATGAAGCGCGCGGTGGCGGCGGCGAACTTCGCGAAGCGATCGACGAATTCGGGCTTCAGAAGATCGACCCCGTCAGGGTAGCCGTAATGGCAGAGGTCCCAGATGACCTCGATGCCTTCGGCCAGCGCCGCTTCGAGCATGGGCGCAAAGGAGGAAAAGTCGTATGCGCCGCCGCGGTCGATCAGATGCCAGCGGAGGCCGTCGCGCGCGGTGAGAATGCCCATACGGCGGAGCAGAGCATAATCTTCGCGGGCTTTGGCGTCGTGCTGGACGCCGGCGACCATGTCGAGGCGGATGCCGGCGCTGTTGATGTGCGTCGCCGATTCATACCCGGCGATCCAGAAGGAACGGAACAGGCCGGGCGGCGGGGCGGCGGCGCGGCTGGATGGGGAGGCGATTCCATGCGCCGGCGTTGAAACCGGCGTGGAGCTTTCAAGATCGAGCATCGATTTTCTAGTGGCGGTCCTGAGTACGGTAGTCTTCCGCGGGAACCAGGTACTGGTGCCGCTGGAAGTTCATGATGCGCTCACGCCATGCCCATTCCACCTGGCGATCGCGCGCGCTGCGGGGCCCGCGTGTAGCGAGCGCGATGTCCTCGATGGGAAACTTCGGCGTCCGGTCAGCGTAGAGCAATCCGTTCGCCTCCTGATACGTGTCGGTGAACTGCGTATAGCAGAAGCCGGCCAGCGAGGGCAGATTCCGCACCACGTTGAGCAAGTTCGTATACTTCTCGGCAAACTGCGCCGCGCTTTCCGAACGCGTGTAACCCCACGTGCCATGCGCGTCCGGCGAGTAGGCGATGCCGCCGAATTCGGTGAGCATGATGGGCTGATCCTGCTGGCCTTCGAGCATCAGGATGCGGCCGCCGGGGCGCTCGCGCTTGAACAGACTCCGCTGGACTTCATCGAGCCCGTAGCGGTTGGCGATGCGCGCGGGGTCGTCGTCGTAATCGTGAATGCCGATGATGTCGGTGGCGACGCTCTCCCAGCCGTCGTTGCCGATGACGGGGCGCGTGGGGTCGAGCGTTTTCGTCAGGTGATAGAGCGCCTGCACGTAGTGGCGCTGCGAAGGGCTGTCGGGAAGATCGGGCACGCCCCAGCTTTCATTGAACGGTACCCAGGCGATGATGCAGGGGTGGCTGGCGTCGCGCTCGATGGCCGCGATCCACTCCCGGGTGAGCCGCTCGATGGAATCCTGCGTGAAGCGGTAAGCGCTGGGCATTTCCTCCCAGACGAGGAGGCCAAGCGAATCGGCCCAGTAGAGGAAACGCGGATCTTCGATCTTCTGGTGCTTGCGGACGCCGTTGAAGCCCATCGCTTTGGCGAGTTCCACGTCGCGGCGCAGCGCGTCGTCATCAGGCGCGGTAAGGCCGCTTTCCGGCCAGTAGCCCTGCTTGGCGTGTGCTTTGGCTTAACAATGAGCCGAGAAATGTTTCTGGTACACTTTCTTTACGCACTAACACGTCACCGTTCAACTCAAATTTAT
>DAIDJK010000079.1 GCA_027450225.1 Bryobacterales bacterium
CGCTCGGGCGAAGGATCGCCGCCCGCGATCTGGTCCATCGGCTCGGCGGAATCGGGTCCGGCTGAAGGCGCCAGTTCGCCTCTTCGCCGCCGCGCCCGCAGATGATCGAGCGCGCAATTGGCGCAAATCCGGTGCAGCCAGGTACCGAACGACGCGCGGCCATCGAATCTACGCATCTCCCGCCAGGCTCTGAGAAATGTCTCCTGCGCCACATCTTCGGCGTCCACCGGACTGGCGGTGATTCGATACGCCACGGCATAAACACTCCGGGCGTGGCGCTCGACCAGCGCGCGAAAGGCGTCCCGATCTCCCCGGCGCGCGCTTTCGGCCGCCGCGTCTTCGCCCTCAATCATCCGGCTGTGAGTTTAGACAGAACCGGACGACAGCGGTTAGGCGCCTTTTTTCGCCGAACGGGGAAGCCGATGCTCTCGTGTAACCCCGTTATGACGCAGGACCTGCGGTTCGCCTGGCGGATGATCGTGAAGCATCGCTGGTTTTCGGCGGCCATTGTGGCGACGCTTGCGCTTGGCATCGGCCTGAACACTACCGTTTTCGCGATTGTGGATGCGGTTCTGTTCAAGCCGGTCCCGGTGCCCGGCGGCGAGCGGCTGGTTTCGGTGCTGACGCGGGACACGAAGACGAACCGGCGGGACCGGCAGCGCATGCCGGTTTCGTGGCCGGATTTCGAGTATTATCGCGCGCACACAAAGTCACTGGCGGCGCTCGAAGCCGGATCGGGCGATGGCGCGATTCTGAGCGAAAAGGACGTTGCGCCGGAGCACTACCGGATGTTTCGGATTACGCCGGGGTTCTTCCGGCTGATCCACATTGCGCCGATCCGCGGGCGGGACCTGACGGATGCCGACGCGAAATCGGGAGCGCCGGCGACGATTCTGCTCGGGTACGGCGTGTGGAAAGACCGCTATGGCGGGCGGGACGTGGTGGGCCGGGTGGTGCGCGTGAACGGCGTTCCGGCGACCATCGCAGGCGTGATGCCGGAGGGACTGAAGTATCCGAACGATGAAGACGTGTGGATGGCGTTTCAGCCAGGCGCCGATTCGCTCGACCGGTCGAAGCGTCCGCTGCAGCTGTTCGGGATGCTGAAGCCGGGCGTGACGCTGATGCAGGCCGCGGCCGATTTCGACGTGATGTCCCGGCGGCTTGCAGATGAGTTTCCGAAGGACGACAGGAATATGGCGGCCCTGGTGCAGACGTTTCACCAGCGGTACAACGGCGACCAGATCCGGCTGGTGTTTCTGCTGATGATGGGCGCGGTGGGACTGGTGCTGCTGATTGCGTGCGCGAACGTGGCGAACATGCTGCTCGGAAGCGCTCTTGCGAGGCGGAAAGAGGTTTCCATCAGGGCGGCGCTGGGGGCTTCGAGATGGCGCATCGCACGGCAGATGCTGGTGGAGAGCGTGATGCTGAGTCTGCTGGGAAGCGCGGCGGGATTGTCGCTGGCGGCATTCGGCGTCCACTGGTTCGATCTGCAGACACGGAACGTCGGCAAGCCGTATTGGGTGCAGTTCACGATCGACTACCGGGTGTTCGGGTATCTGGCTCTGGTGTGCGTGCTGAGCGCGCTTGTGTTCGGGCTCGCGCCCGCGCTGCGTACTTCGAAGGCGGTAAACGGGGCCCTGCGCGACGGTTCGAGAAGCACGGGCGGGCGGCATGGCGCGCGGCTTTCGGGCGTGCTGGTGGTTTTCCAGTTCGGGCTCACGCTGGTGCTGTTGCTGGGAGCAGCGGCTTTCATGAGATCGTTCGTGGCGCAGCAGGAGACCAATCCCTGGATTCCGGCGGAACATCTGCTGACCGGCAGAGTGAATCTTCCCGACGAAAGATACAAGGACGCGGACAGCCGGCGGCGCTTCTTCGATGAGTTGCTGAAACGGTTGAACGCCATTCCGGGCGTGGAGAACGCGGCGATGGTGAGCGATCTGCCGTCGACGGGCGCGGGTACGCATCGCATCCAGATTGAAGGCGCGCCGGCAATGGACAAGGACCATGCGCCGCTGGCGAATATGGTGGAATTCTCGCCGGGCTATGCGGCGGCGATTCATCTGCCGCTGTTGCGCGGGCGCGCGTTCAACGAGACGGATGGTTCGGCGGGCCACCTGAACGCGATCGTGACGCGCGATTTTGCGGTGCGGTTCTGGCCGGATCGCGACGCGGTCGGACGGCGATTCCGGTTTCTGGATAAAGACACGCCGGGGGAATGGATCGCGGTGGCGGGGATCTCGGGAAATCTGGTGCAGGACACGGATGCGGCGCATCTGCCGCTGCTGTTTCTTCCATGCCGGCAGGATTCCTTCGACTCGATGGCGCTGGTGATTCCGGCTGCGAGACCGAAAGCCGTGATTCCGGCCGTGCGCGCCGCGGTGGCGGGGCTCGATGCCAATCTGCCGATTTATGACGTGAGCACGTTCGAGGAGTTCGAGGCGCACCAGATCTGGTTTTTGCGCGTGTTCGGGGTGGTGTTCAGCGTATTCGCGTCGATCGCGCTGCTGATGGCGTCGGTGGGAATCTACGCGGTGATGGCGCAGGCAACGGGCAGCCGCACGCGGGAGATTGGAGTGCGGATGGCGCTGGGCGCGACGCCGCGCGGAATTGTTGCGCTGGTGCTGCGGCGGGGAACGTGGCAACTGGGCGCGGGCGTGGCGGCGGGCATTGCTGCGGCGATTCCGGCGACGATGGCCATGCGTGGGCTGCCGTTTCTGAGCGCGCCATCCGATCCGGCGATGCTGGCTGCGGTCGCGATGGCGCTTGCCACGGTGGGGCTGTTCGCGTGCTGGCTTCCGGCTCGGCGCGCGGCGGCGATCAATCCCGTCTCGGCGATTCGGGACGAATGACGATCAGCGCGAAATGCTGAAGGTGCCGTGCGCGCGGATATCGCGCGACGAACTTCCCACCGACACCGTATAGACGCCTGGCTTGACCGTCCAGCCGTTCGCGGCTTCATCGAAGATGGCGAGCGCATCGTGATCGATCGAGAGGCGAACCACTTTGCTTTCGCCGGGTTTGAGCGGGACCTTCTCGAAGCCTTTGAGCGCGCGCGGCGGTTCGAGAGATTCGGCGGGATAGCCGAGATACATCTGGACGACTTCGGCTCCGGCGCGCGAGCCGGTATTGGTGACGCGCACGCGCGCTGTACGCTGCTCGCCCGAGCCTTCGAGAGCAAAGTCGGCGTACCTGAAGGTGGTGTAAGAGAGGCCGTGGCCGAAGGGGAAGAGCGGCTGCTGATTCTTCGCGTCGTACCAGCGGTATCCGACCAGCACGCCTTCATTGAAGTATGCGACGCGGCCATCGCCTGGATATTCGGTCCAGTTCGTGGCGGGGCCCTGCCGATCGTTCGCGGGGAACGTGACGGGGAGTTTGCCGGATGGATTGACGTCGCCGAAGAGAACGCCGGCGATGGAGGACGCTTCCTGACCGGGATACCAGGCTTCGACGACACTGGCGACGCGGTCGAGCCAGGGCATCGCGACGGGATTCGACGTGTGCAGGACGACGACGGTCTTCGGATTCGCCTGCGCGACGGCTTCGATGAGGGCGTCCTGATCGCCGGGCAGATTGAGGAACGTTTTGTCGTGCCCTTCGCCCATCTCCTCGCCGGCGAAGACGACGGCGACATCGGCCTGCTTCGCGGCGGAGACGGCTTCGGCGAGCAGGGCGGGATCCGGCGGCTGCCAGCCGAGTTTGAGGGTGCGGCCCAGAAGGTTGGAGGCGCTCGAGTACTTGAATTCGATGGGGACGGGCTGGCCTGCGGTGAGGCGGATGACGCCCTGCGCCGTGGTGGGGAAATCGGCGCGCATGAGAGTGACGACGGGACGATCGTCCACAAAAAGATCGCCTGTGCCGCCGCCCGTAACAGAGAAACGATAGACGCCGGTGGAGGGCGGAGTGAGAGTTGCGGTCCAGCGGGCCGACCAGGCTGCGCGGGGAGCGCCGCCGCCACCCCGGCCACCGCGGCCCGCGCCGGGCTGTGGAGCCGAGCCGCCGAAATCGGGCCCGGGCGGATTCGGAAAATCGATTGCGGCATCCACGCGTGTAATGGCCGGCTCGCCATCCCAGTAAGCGTTCTTGTAATAGACGCCGGAAAGGCCGTCGCCCGATCCGGAGGCCGGCTTGAGAACATTTGCCGGAATGGCGGGAAGCGGGCCGATGCCGAGCGTTCCGCGCGCGTAGACAACTTTCACGGCGTTGCCGGCGCGCTCGCGGATGCCTTCGAGCGGCGGGGAGAGCTTGCCCACGAAGACATGCGCACTGCCGGTTTCCATGACCTGCGCATTCTCGCCCGCGTCATCGCCGATGACCGCGAGCGTCTTCACCCTGGAGCCGATCGGGAGAACGCTGCCCGTATTTTTGAGCAGCACCGCGCCGGCGGCTGCGATCTGCTTCGAGAGTTCGATGTGCGCGGGCGTGGAGACGTCGGCATCGGGCGCGCCGGTGGGCGGCGCATCGTAGATGCCGAGGCGGAAGTACGGAACCATGGTGTGGAACACGATGAGGTCCAGCGTACTGGCGGGGAGTTTGTCCGACTGGATGAGCGAATCGAGTTCCTCAAGAGAAGACACGCGATCGACTCCCGCTCTGGCGGCGGCATAGACGCTGCGCTGAGCGAAGAATGCGTCAGGCTCGATGAAGCCG
>DAIDJK010000080.1 GCA_027450225.1 Bryobacterales bacterium
CAGATACGCGGTGATCTCCTCGGCGCGCGCTTCGTCGATATTCAGCTTTCCGGCCAGCAGCTGGGGATTGGTGCGCTCGAAGCGGTCGCGCAGCTGTTCCCAGGTAAATGTCGCCGGCGTCTGACAGAACGCGGCGGCGCCGAGCGTGAGCAGACACGCCGCGGCCCGGGTCAGACATCTTGTCTCGGCCACCAAATTCCAATCTATCGGCAGCAGCCGATATCCTGCCGTTATCTGTCGGCCAGCCGGAGTATCTTTTGGACAGCCGCTTGACATCTTTCGTTCACCCGTGAATCGACACGGCGCAACCACGCGTAGAATCAGTTAGGGCGGGTCGCGCCCTCTCTTTCCATGCTGGCCAGACTGCTGCGGGGTAGCGCCAGAAACGTCTTCTTTCGCGCGGCGCTCATGATCGCGGCGATTGCGGACGTCGACTGGCGCGTGGAAGGGAACATCCCGCTTGGCTTCCTCTACCTGATACCGATGCTGCTGGTGGGCAGCGTGCTCGACCGCTGGCAGATTGCGCTGGTGGCCGGTGTTTGCACGATTCTCACCGAAGTCTTCGACAACTACGACTGGTACACATGGGCGGCCATTCCCCGCGACATTCTGATCTTCGCGGCGTTCATCTGCGCGGGTTTCTTCACCCTCGAAGTGGTGAGAAGCCGGCAGACCATGATGAAGCACGCCGGGCGGCTGGAAAGCGAGATGCAGGCCCGGCGCGAAGCCGAGGAGCAACTCCAGGTCCTCATTGAAAGCAGCCCCGCAGGCGTGTTCACGGCCGATTCGGACGGGAAGATCCTGCTGGCCAATGAAGCGGCGCACCGGCTGTTCGGAGTGGATGCGGAGTCCCTGCCGGGGCGGCCCGCCCATGAGTTCCTGCCTTCGCTCGAAAACCTTCCGGCGCTGAGCCGCGGGCGAGCGGCTTTCCGGACCGTGATGCAGTGCCGCGGCCGCCGCGCCAGCGGCGAATACTTCCTTGCGGACGTGTGGTTCTCGACGTACCAGACCAACGCGGGCTCGCGTCTGGCCGCCATGGTGGTGGACGCTTCGGAAGACCTTCGCAGCCGCGAAGAACTCAGCCTGAACCAGATGCTGGCCGGTTCGCGCATTCTTGTGGCCGCCGTTTCGCACGAGATTCGCAACGTGGCCGGGGCGATCGCGATGGCTCACGCCAACCTTTCGCGAAGCGGCGCTGTCGAAGGCAATCGCGATCTGGAAGCTCTGGGAAGCCTGGTGGAAGCGCTCGAGCGCATCGCTTCCATCGATCTGCGCGGGCGCACCGGACAGCCGGCCAGCGTGGATCTGACGGCGCTGCTCGAAGAACTGCGCATCGTGGTGGAGCCCGTACTGAGCGATCAGGAAATCCGGCTCGATCTGGACGTGGAGCGCGGCCTGCCCGCGGTGTGGGCGGACCGGCAAAGCCTGATGCAGGTGTTCCTCAATCTGATTCGCAACAGCGAGCGCGCGCTCGAGGACTCGGAATCCCGGCGCATTTCGATTTCGGCGCGCTCGGCAGCCGACCGGGTGGTGATCCGTTTCAGCGACACCGGACCGGGCGTCTCCCGGCCCGAGCACCTGTTCAAGCCGTTCCAGAACGATGCGCGCGATACCGGCCTGGGGCTGTATCTTTCGCGCGCTTTCATGCGGTCCTTCCGCGGCGAACTCCGCTACGAGCCGGCCGGGCTCGACCCGGTTCCTCACGCCGCCGGAGCCACTTTCATCGTTGAACTCGCCCCTGTACCGGCGGGCGAAAAAGGAGCCAATGGAAAAGATCCGGATTCTTCTCGTGGACGACCACGGGCTGTTCCGCGAGAGTCTGAGCCGGTTGCTCGAATCCGAACCTGATTTCCGGATTGTGGCCACTTGCGCCACGGCTGCCGAGGCGCTCGAAATGCTGCGGCGCGAGCGCGTGGATATTGTGCTGCTCGATTACGATCTGGGCGATGAGAACGGCCTCGGCCTGGTGGAGCGGGCCAGAGCGGCCAGCGCGCGGGCGCGTATCCTGATGGTGACCGCCGGGATGCCCGACCAGGTTACCGTACGGGCGTTCGAAGCAGGCTGCTCCGGCATTTTTCTGAAGCACAGCCCGCCCGGCGAGCTGGTGGATGCCATCCACAAGGTGATGGAAGGCGATTTATGGCTTGATTCGGGCGCCATTCGTTCTCTCGTGGGTGGAGTTCGGGTAAAATCAGAACAGCAGCAATCAGCTGAATCTCTGACTCCCCGGGAGAGGGCCGTACTCAAGGCCGTCTTCGAAGGGTTGAGCAACAAAGAGATCGCGGCCAAACTGACTTTATCGGAAAGTTCGGTTAAAGCAGCCCTGCAGCAATTGTTCGAGAAAACCGGCGTACGTACGCGGAGCCAGCTGGTACGTATCGCGCTCGAGCAGCATGCCGGGGACTGGCTGGCTGACGAAGTAACATAGCCCGCGTACCGGGCGTCAAAACTATTTACAGGAGTTCTTCAAAATGATCGAAGGTCTTTTCCAACCGATGCACCTGCTGGTGATTCTCGCTGTGGCGCTGTTCTTCGTCGGCCCCACCAAGCTGCCGGAGCTCGGCAAGGGCATCGGCGAGGGAATCAGGAATTTCAAGGCTGGCCTGAAAGAAGGCGAGAGGGAAATCGAAAAGCAGTAAAACCCGGAATTTGCCGGCGGCAAGTGGCGATTCAGGCCCTGCCGCTTCGCAGGCGGAGGCTGTTCGTCACCACCGACACGCTGGAGAGCGCCATGGCTGCCGAGGCAATCATGGGGGATAGCGTCCAGCCCGTGAGCGGATACAGCACGCCTGCGGCGATCGGAATTCCGACCACGTTGTAAGCGAATGCCCAGAACAGGTTCTGCCGGATAATCCGCAGCGTTCTGCGGGCTAGCTGCAGCGCTTCGGGCACTCCACGCAAATCCGGCCGCATCAGAATCACGCTTCCGGTTTCCACCGCCACGTCTGTTCCGGCTGCGATGGCGATTCCGGTATCCGCGCTGGCGAGCGCCGGCGCGTCGTTGATCCCATCCCCCACCATCGCCACTTTCCGGCCTTCTTCTTTCAGGCGAAGAACTTCCCGCGCTTTCGATTCCGGCAACACCTCGGCCAGTATTCGGGATTCCGGAATTCCGGCCAAAGCGCCCGTCGCCAGGGCGGCGCGCCGATGGTCGCCGGTAATCATCCAGACATCGATCTTCATGCTTCGCAGCCTCGCGACGGCCTCGGCCGATTCCGGCCGGATCGAATCGGCAATCTCGAAAACGCCAGCCTGCTCGCCGTCGATCTCAACAGCCACCGCATCCGCGCCGCTGCGTCCCACGAACACGCGATGCCCCCCGATCTTCCCTTCCGCCCCACGGCCCGGCAACGCCTGAAAATCCGCCGCGAAATCGAGCGGAACGCCCTGCGCCCGGTCCATGATGGCGCGCGCAATCGGATGTTCGCTCCACTGCTCCACGGAGGCCGCGGCGCGCAACACTTCATCGGCCGTGAATCCGTTTCTGGTCTGCAGCCCGGTCACCGCGAGTTTGCCGCTGGTGATGGTGCCGGTTTTGTCGAGCACAACGGTATCGATCCGCGCCGCGCTTTCGAGCGCCTCGCCATCCTTGATCAGAATCCCGCGCTCCGCTCCCCGCCCCGATGCAACCATGATGGCCGTCGGCGTGGCCAGCCCCATGGCGCAGGGGCAGGCGATGATCAGCACCGAAACCGCGTTGACCAGCGCGACGCCGGCGGGCGCGACAACAATCCAGCAGAGAAACGAAACGATCGCGATGGCCAGAACGCCCAGCGTGAAGTAGCCGCTGACCACGTCGGCCAGTCTGGACACCGGCGCCTTCGAACCCTGCGCGCGTTTCACCAGCTCGATGATCCGCGCCAGCGCGGTGTTGCGGCCCACCTTCGTGGCGCTGAAACGGAATGCGCCCCAGCGGTTCACGGTTCCCGCGAACACAGCCGCTCCCTCCTGCTTGGCCACCGGCAGGCTCTCGCCCGTAAGCATCGATTCGTCGATTTCACTGGCGCCATCCAGCACCGTTCCATCCACCGGAATGCGCTCGCCCGGCCGCACCACAACCACATCGCCGGGAACAACAACGTCGAGCGGCAGTTCGGTTTCAACCCCGTCGCGAATGACGCGCGCGGCCTGCGGCTGAAGATCGAACAGCTTCCGAATGGCGTCTGAAGCGCGGCCCCGCGCGCGGGCTTCGAACGTGCGCCCCAGCAGCACCAGCGCGATGATCACGGCGGCGGCCTCGAAATAAACCGCCGCGCCGGCAAATGCCGCATAGATCGAATAAAGGAACGCCGCGCCTGTACCAAGGGCCACCAGCGTGTTCATGTTCGCCGTGCGATGGCGCGCGGCCTTGAACGCGTCGCGGTAGAAAGGCCAGCCCGAAATGGCGAGCACGGGAACTGTGAGGACCATCTGCGCCATGGGCAGGCGATCGAGCATCCCGAGCACGAACACCGGCGTGGCGAACAGAAAAGCCACGATCAGACGGCGGCGAAGGTCACGCGCTTCGGCGGCCTCGGCGATCTCGAGAGATTCACGAGGCACCTCGTAGCCGATCTCTTCCACAGCGGCGATAAGATTCTCGAGCCGCGTCCGCGAAGCGTCGAACGTCACGCTGGCAGTACGCGTGGCGAAGTTGACGTTCGCCTTGCTCACGCCCTCGGAATGCGCAAGCTGCCCCTCGACCGCGCGCGCGCACGCAGCGCAGGTCATCCCGCCGATCGGCAGTTCGATTTCTTCCTGCTGGTTCATGATGCCGAAAGCCGGCTACAGACGCGAGGCCGCGAAGCCGACC
>DAIDJK010000081.1 GCA_027450225.1 Bryobacterales bacterium
GCGATGCCGTTGTGAAACCACAGCACGCGGTCCGCCCCCAGGTACTCGCGCAGCATCGTCTCGATCTGCTCGCGCGTCATCTCCGGGTTGCGCGCCTGCACCGGGCTCAGCAGGCACTCTTCCGTGGTCAGCAGCAATCCCGCGCCGTTCACATCCACGCTGCCGCCTTCGAGCACCATCTCCGGAAACCACGCGTGCGCCCCCATCTTCTCCGCAATTGCGCGGCCTGCCGCTTCATCCAGCGTATGGTTCGGATACTTCGCCCAGCCGTTGAAACGCCACTTGGCCGCCCGCACGTCGCCCGCCGCGTTCTTCACGAACAGCGGCGCGAAATCCCGAGCCCACACGCGGTCCGTCGCAATCGGGAAGAACTCGACCGCATCCAGATCCGCCCCGGCTTTCTCCAGCACCTGGCGCGCAGACTCCTCCAGATCCCCGCTTGAGACCAGGATTCTCACGCGCTCCACTGACGCCAGTTTCCGTACGATCTCGCCATAGACCCACGGAATCGGCTCGAACCGGCCCGGCCAGTCGTCTTCGTTATGCGGCCACGCGATCCACGTCGCCTCATGCCGTTCCCATTCGGCCGGCATGCGATAGCCGAGTTGATGAGGTGTCATTGCCGGAAGATCTTCACGCCAGAAACCGGCTCGTGATCGGCCCGTACGCGTCAATGCGCCGGTCACGCAGAAACGGCCAGTTGCGCCGCACTTCCTCCATCTGCTGCGGATCGCACTCGACGATGAGAATCTCTTCCTTGTCGTGCGACGCTTCCGCCAGCAGCCGCCCGAAAGGATCGCTCACGAACGAAGCGCCCCAGAATTCCAGCCCTTCATCCTTCGGTCCTTCGAACCCGACGCGATTCACCGCCGCCACATAGATTCCGTTCGCGATCGCATGCGCCCGCTGCATGGTGCGCCAGGCGTCATGCTGCGCCGCGCCGTACTGTTCTTTCTCCGCCGGATGCCATCCGATGGCCGTCGGATAGAAAAGGATATTCGCGCCCTGCAGCGCCGCCAGCCGCGCCGCTTCCGGATACCACTGGTCCCAGCACACCAGCGTCGCGATGCGCCCGTACCTGGTATCGAACGCGCGGAACCCGAGATCGCCCGGCGTGAAATAAAACTTCTCGTAATAGAGCGGATCGTCCGGAATGTGCATCTTGCGATAGATGCCGAGCAGCGTCCCATCCGCGTCGATGATGGCCGCCGTATTGTGATACAACCCGGTGGCGCGCTTCTCGAATAATGACGCAACGATGACAACGTTCAATTCCTTCGCCACATGGCACAGCCGGCCGGTGGAAGGGCCGGGGATGGTTTCGGCCAGATCGAACAGCTTTGCGTCTTCCTTCCGGCAGAAATATTGAGACCGGAAAAGCTCCTGCAGACAGACGATCTGCGCGCCGCGCCGCGCCGCTTCGCGAATCTTTTCCACGGCTTTGTCGAGATTCGCTTCCGGCCGATCGCCACACTCCATCTGGATCAGCCCCACACGAAATTTTTCGGGATTCACTACTCACCATTCTAGGGTCCTTACACTGAAATTTGTCTTCTTCTCTCGTCCTCTTCGATATCGACGGAACGCTGGTTCGCCGCACGGGACCGTATCACCGCCAGGCGCTCGTCGGCGCGGTTCGGGACGTCGCCGGCATCGAGACGACCACCGAAGGAATTCCGGTTCACGGCATGCTCGATCCGGTAATCCTCTCGCTGATGCTGGAGTCGGCCGGCATCGCGAAGGATCGCGCGCAGCAACTGATGCCGCGCCTCGTCGAACGCGCCCAGGAGATCTACGAAAACACCGTTCCAGACCTTCGCGGCTGCGCCTGCCCCGGCGTGGCGGATCTGCTTGCCGGGTTGCAGACGCGCGGCGCCACGCTCGCGCTTGTTACAGGCAACCTGACGCGCATCGGCTGGCGCAAGCTCAATCGCGCGGGCCTCGATTCGTATTTCCTGTTTGGCGCATTCGGCGAGATGGCGCCCACGCGCGGCGGCCTCGCGAAGCTCGCCATCGAACGCGCGCGCCGCGAAAATCTGATCGGCAGGGAAGCCGCGATCGCGCTCATTGGCGATGCGCCGCAGGACGTGATCGCCGCTCGCGAGAACCGTATTCGCGCGATCGCGGTGCGCACCGGCGTCACTCCGCCGGGCGATCTCGAAGCCGCCGGGCCGGATGTCATTTACGATGACCTCACCGCGCTCGATCCGGCCTCCGTTCTCAACGGCAGTTCCCGATTGCCTGGGTAGAATAGGGCTTGCATGCTTCCGGTTCCAGACCCACAAGCTGGCTGCTGTTGTACCTCGGCGTAGCGCTCACCACTTCAGCCACACTGCTTCTCGAGCTCTCGCTCACGCGAATTTTCTCGGTCGTTTTCTACTATCACTTCGCATTCCTCGCCATCTCGATCGCCCTTTTCGGGCTCGGCGTGGGCGGCGTTTTGTCGTATGTGGTCGCGGGCTGGCCCGGTGATCTCTGGCGGAAGATCGGATTGATCAGCCTGGTGGATGCGGGCTTCGTGATCGCCGCTCTTCTCGCGCTGCTTTCGCGCGGCGCCAATATCGGCGCATCGGATCTCGCGCTGGTTTACTTCACCAGTTCCCTGCCCTTTCTGGGCGCGGGCGCCGTAACTTCGCTCGTCGTGGCCGAGAGCATCGAGCGCGTGGATCGCGTTTACTTTTTCGCTCTGCTGGGCGCCGCCGCCGGATGCGTGGCGCTGGTGGCGCTGCTGAACGCCTTCGGCGGACCGAACACGGTGATCGCGGTGGCGGTATTGTTCGCCGCCGCCGCCGGCGTGTGGTTCAACATGGCCGGGCAGAAACCGGGGCGCATGGCGAGCGTGGCCGTGGGGCTCGCCTTCGTGCTGCTCATCATCGGCAACACGAAATACCATTTCATCGAAGTCCGTTACGCCAAAGGCCGCGCCATCGGCGCCGAGCAGTTCGTCAAGTGGAATCCGATCTCGCGCATCGGGCTCGAAAACCAGCCCGGCATCGGCGAATCGATTCTGATCGACGCCGACGCCGCCACCTCGATCGCCCGCTTCGATTTCAACCACCTGAGCGCGGACGATCTGCGCGACCTGCTCTATGAAGGCCCCGGCATTCCTTACGACCTGCGGCCCGGCGCGAAAACGCTGATCATCGGGCCCGGCGGCGGATGGGACGTTGCGCGCGCGCTCGGCTCCGGCAGCCACGACGTGACCGGCGTCGAGATCAACCCTGCGATCGCCAACACCATCATGCGCGAGCGCTTCGCCTATTTGAGCAACCGCCTTTATCTGCGGCCGGACGTTCATATCAACGTGGAGGACGGCCGCAGCTTCGTGCGCCGCAGCAGCGAAAAATACCAGGTGATCCAGGCGACTCTCGTGGATACGTGGGCGGCCACTGCCGCGGGCGCGTTCGCGCTTTCCGAGAACAACCTCTATACCACCGACGCGTTCCACGATTACCTGACGCACCTGACCGACGACGGCATTCTGGCGTTCACGCGCTGGGGATTTTCGCCGCCGCGCGAATCGCTGCGTCTGGTGTCGCTCACCATCGAAGCGCTGCGCGGCCTCGGCGAAAACGACGCGTGGCGGCACGTGATGGTGGGCCGCGAAGATCAGCGCCATATTTCCGACTTCGGCGCTAGAGACACCGTGATCATCTCGCGAAAACCGTTTTCGGCTTCCGACATCGCGACCGCGCGCGCCGCTTTCGAGAAGGCGAAGATGGTGGCCGTCTACCTGCCGGGCGATGTGGCCGCGAATCCTTTCGACGAACTGCTGCTGGCAAAAAATCCGGACGCCTACGAGCGCGATTACCAGTTCGACATCACGCCGGTGGGCGACAACCGGCCCTTCTTCTTCTATACGGTGCAACCGCGCGACATCCAGAAGTTC
>DAIDJK010000082.1 GCA_027450225.1 Bryobacterales bacterium
GGCGGCAAAAGGCGCGATCGACAGCAGAACAGCGCCGATCATCAGATACTTCATGCAGATTTCCTCCTCGGTGGCTTTAGCGCCACATGAGGAGGAGCGCTGGCATTCGGGTTTCAGAGGCCAGCCACACGGAGGGTGTCCCGCTACCCGAAGCGGTGATTTTCACGCGGCGGTCGAAACGGAGCAACGCCTTGTGCGAAAGATCGCGATGCGTCCTGGCTGCTTCACGCCAGCGCGGCGTCGAGATCTTCGTTCGAGGGCTCGGAGAGTATGGTTCCGTCAATGTCGATGGTCGGCTTCTTCTCCTTGCCGCCATTCTGCGAGCGCACCCATTCGGCCGCCTTCGGGTTCTTTTCAATATTGATGTAGTCGAAGGGAACGCCGCGGTGGCGAAGATGATCCATGGATCGGTGCGTCAGAGAACACCAGTCCGCGCCGTAGATTTTCACGTTGCTCACGCCAGAGCAGCGAAGCAATTCGAGCGCCGTCGCTTAACGGTCGCGCTCGGTCACCATTTCGGTGACGGTCAGCAGGGCCCGCTGATAAGGAGTCTCGGGGAATTCGGAGACAATCTGCTGAGCGCGCTCCCGGAAGTGTTGCGCCCGTTCGCGGGTTCGCCGCAATCCGCCGCGCGCTTCCACAAAGGCGAGAATCTGCTCGAAGGAAGCGGCATCGTAGTTGCGATCGCGCAGTACCGTCTCCACCAGCTGGCGTTCCGCCGGAGTGGCGCGCTCGAGCGCATACACCAGCGGCAGCGTCACTTTGCCTTCCTTGAGGTCCCCGCCGACGGGTTTGCCGAGCGTCTGCTCGCGCGACGTGAAATCGAGCGTGTCGTCGATCAGCTGGAACGCCATCCCGAGATTCCAGGCGAACTCGCCCAGCTTCTCTTCGGCTGCGGTGGTCGCCGATGCCGCAACCGCGCCGAGACGCGCGCAGGCGGAAAAAAGACAGGCGGTCTTGCGATCCACCAGTTCCATGCAATCGGCTTCGGTGATTTCGATTTTCCCGAGGCGGTCGAGCTGAATCAGTTCGCCTTCCACCATCATCTGGGTCAGGCTGATCAGCAGATCGAGGATATGGAAATTGCGCTCCCGCAGGGCCACCTGAAAGGCCTGCATGTAAAGCCAGTCGCCCGCCAGCACGCAGGTATGGTTGCCCCACTGTACGTTCGCCGAAGGCCGGCCCCTTCGCGTGCGCGCCACGTCGATCACGTCGTCGTGAACCAGCGTCGCCGCGTGGATCATCTCCACCACCGCGCCCAGGTGAATCGCGGTCTTCCCGCCGCCGCCTGCAAAGCGCGCGGCCAGCAGAAGCAGCGCGGGGCGAAGGCGTTTTCCGCCGCTCTGGTGCAGATAACGGCCGATGGTGGTGACGGTATCGACGGAGGCAATCGACTCGATATCGATCGCCTTCTCGACCGCCTCCAGATCTTCGCGCACGAGGTCGAATATCTCCCTCGCGGTCAGCACTTGGCCCGCGCGTTCAATCTCCATCGGAAACCTCAGTGTAACGGTTCACATTTCGTGGCCGCAAACACAGCTGGTCGAAGTTGGCCGAGGTGATTGCGCCGATGCGGTCCGGCGTCGTGCCGCGGATACCCGCCAGAGCCTTCGCGGTTTCCGTCATCATGGCAGGTTCGTTGCGTTTGCCGCGAAATGGAATGGGCGCGAGATACGGGGCGTCCGTCTCGATCAGAAGCCGGTCGTCCGGGACAATCGCCGCGGCTTCACGGACCGTTTCCGCCGTGCGAAAAGTCAGGACCCCGCCGAATGCAAGATGAAATCCGAGCCCCAGGGCCTCTTCGGCTTGCGCGCGGTCGCCGGTAAAACAGTGCATAATGCCCGGTCCGGACCAGTTTTCCCGAAGCAGCCGCATCGTATCTTCCCAGGCTTCGCGGGTGTGGATGATGACCGGCAGCTCGAGATCGCCCGCGATTTTCAACTGCTCCAGAAAAACCTCGCGCTGCGTTTCGCGGGGCGAAAAATCGTAATGGTAATCGAGGCCGATCTCGCCGAAGCCCACCACTTTCTGATGCCGCGCGAGCGCGCGAAGATCGTCGAATGTTCTGGCATCGCATTTCGCGGCGTCGTGCGGATGGACGCCCACTGACGCGAAGACCTGGTCGTGCTTCTCCGCCAGCCGGACTGCGCGGTCGAGTTCGGGCGGGCCATCGCCCGTACCGATGGTCAGGATGCGGGTCACGCCGGCTTCGGCGGCGCGGTTGAGCACGGCATCCAGATCGGCGGCGAAACGCTTGTCGTCGAGATGGCAGTGCGAATCGGTCAGCGTCATTTCAGGCGCGCGCCGACCGGGACATCCTCGAGGAAGCCGGCCAGCACCGGGGCGCCGCCTTCGAGCGACGCCGCGACGATCATGCCATTCGACTCGATGCCGCGCAGCTTTCTCGGCTGCAGGTTCGCCACGATTACCACCTTGCGGCCGATCATCTTTTCCGGCGCATAAGCGAGCGCGATGCCGGCCACGATGGTGCGCGGTTCCGGTTCGCCGATGTCGATTTTCAGATGCAGCAGCTTGTCCGCGCCTTTGACGCGCTCGGCAGAGAGCACCTGGCCGACGCGAAGATCCACCTTTCCGAAGTCGTCGATTTCGATTTTTGGCGAGGGCGGCGGAATGGCGCCTTTCGGTTCTTCCGCTTTCGGCGCTTCCTTGCCGAGCAGTTTCGCCTGCCGCGCGGCTTCCTCTTCTTCGAGCGCGCGCATCTGGTCGATGGCGGTTTTGGCGTCGATGCGGGGGAAGACAGGAGCGATCTGGCCGACGCTCTGGCCCGGCTTGAGTTCGCCCCACGCGAGTTTCGCGAGCTCGATTTTGTCGATCGGTTCCGTCATCCCGAGCTGCTCCCAGATTTTCGCCGTCGATTCGGGAAGAATCGGATAAAGCAGCGCGACGGCGATCCGGAGAACCTCGGCTGAGGCGTAGAGCGCGTCGTTCAGCTTCGCGGCATCGGCCGGATCGCTTCCGCGCGCGAGTTTCCACGGCGCCTGCTCGACGATGAATTTGTCGGCCGCGGAAAGCATGGTCCAGATGGCGTCGAGTCCGCGCGAGAAATCGAAGTTGTCGAACGCCCGGGCAGCGTGGTCGATGGCGGTTCGGGCGGCGGCGGCAAGCGGACCATCCGCGATGGCGGTCGGCTCCGGAATCACGCCGTCGCGATACTGCTTGATCATCGTCAGCGTGCGGCTGGCGAGATTGCCGAGGCCGTTCGCCAGTTCGGAGTTATAGCGGCCGATCAGCGCATCGTAACTGAAGCTGCCGTCCTGGCCGAAGACGATTTCGCGAAACAGGAAATAGCGCAGCGCCTCGATGCCCACCACGCGACGGATCGGCTCGGCGCGCAGCATATTGCCGCGCGACTTGCTCATCTTGTCGTTTTCGAACAACAGCCAGCCGTGCGCGTAGATTCGCTTCGGCAGCGGCAGGTCGGCCGCCATCAGGAACGCGGGCCAGAAAACGCCGTGGAAGCGCAGAATCTCCTTGCCGATCAGGTGCAGATCGGCGGGCCAGAGGTTGGTGTCTTTCACCGCGCTGATGTATCCAATGAGCGCATCGAACCAGACGTAGGCGACGTGTTTGCCTTCAAGCGGGATGCCCCATTTCAGGCTGGTGCGGCTGATCGAAAGGTCCTGCAATCCGCCGCGCACGAACGCCAGCGCTTCGTTGCGGCGGGCTTCGGGCTCGATGAATTCAGGGTGATCTTCGTAATACTTCAGCAGCCGGTCGCCGAACGCCGAGAGCCGGAAGAAGTAGTTTGCTTCGGTAACGGTTTCGGTGGGGCGGCCGCAGATGGGGCAGGGATCGCCGGGCTTCGCTTCGTTGACGTAATACTCATCCGAGACGCAGTACTGGCCGGTGTAACTGCCTTTGTACACGTAGCCGTTTTTCAGGCAGCGTTCGAACAGCCAGCGCACGGTTTCGTGATGGCGCGGGTCCGTGGTGCGGATGAAATGGTCGTATTGAACGCCGAGCGTGTCCCACTGCGTGCGGAATTCATTCGAGACGATGGCGGTGAACTCCTCCGGAGTCCGGCCGGTGGCCTGAGCGGAGCGCTCGACTTTCTGGCCATGCTCATCGGTTCCCGTGGTGAGGGCCACATCGAAGCCCTGCATGCGGCGCAGGCGCTTGATGGCGTCGGCCGCGAGCGTGGTGTAGGTGTGCCCGATGTGCGGCGCTGCGTTCACGTAGTACAGCGGCGTCGTCAGGTAGTATTTCATTTTCGATTTTTCAGGTATTCGTAAGCCGTTTCGGCGAGAACGTCTTTGAGCGGAACGCCGCTTTCGGCGGCGGCGCGCTTTGCGTCTTCGTATTCCGGCGCGAAGCCGAATTCGCCTGCCTTCACTCTGATGCTGCCGTGCGCCGTCTGGACGCTCGACCATTCGCGCGCCTGCACCCGCCGCTCGGCTGCGTAGAAGCGAACGCCCAGCGTGGTGGTTTCGCGAAAGATGATGCCGACCAGCTCCTCGCGTTTTTCCGGAGGCGCGATCACCTGCAGCACCACACCCGGGCGGCCTTTCTTCATTTGCGCCGGAAGAATCAGCGCGTCGAGCGCGCCCGCTTCGAGCAGCTTTTCAGCCGCGTAGGCAATAATCTGCGGGGAAGCGTCGTCGATGTTCGCCTCGATGACGGATATGGTGGCGGTTTCGCGCGCGCCCGAAGCCTCGCCCAGCATCACGCGGACGATGTTGGCGTGTTCCGGAAAATCCCGATCCCCCGCGCCGTAGCCGGTGGCGCGAATCTTCATCGGCGGCATGGAGCCGAAGTCTTCGGCGAGCGTGGAGAGAATCGCGGCGCCGGTGGGCGTGGTGAGTTCGAGCGCCGGTCCGCGGGAGTAGACCGGCTTGTTTTCAAGGAGCCGCGCGGTGGCCGGGGCAGGGACGGGAAGAACGCCGTGCTCCGTGTTCACCGTGCCGCTGCCCACGTTGATGGGCGAGCAGAAGATGCGATCCACTCCGAGCAGATGGAAACCGAGACAGGCGCCGACGATGTCGCAGATGGAGTCGATGGCGCCGACCTCGTGGAAGTGAACCTTTTCGATGGAGACGGCGTGCGCCAGAGCTTCGGCCTCGGCGAGTTTCTGAAAGACGCGGGTGGCGTTCGCCTTCACCTGCTCCGGCAGGTCGCCCGCTTCGATGATTTTGACGATGCCGCTCAGATGCC
>DAIDJK010000083.1 GCA_027450225.1 Bryobacterales bacterium
CAGGCGCTTCGCCGCAACGAAGCGGTCGGCATCCTCGTCGATCAGAACTCTTCCGCTGAAAACGGCGGCTTCGTGCCTTTCTTCGGCGCACTCGCCTGCGCAAACCTCAGCTTCGCCAAACTCGCCGCCCGCAGCGGCGCCCCCGTTATTCCCGGCTTCGCCTTCTGGAGCGAATCCGAAAACCGCTATATTCTTCGTTTCTATCCGCCAGTCGAAATCTCGGGCGACGCCGTTCTCGATACCGCGCGCATCCAGGCCGCTGTCGAATCCGCCGTCCGCGAACACCCCGATCAGTGGCTCTGGATTCACCGCCGCTGGAAAACCCGCCCCGCCGGTGAACCGCCGATTTATTAGCTCCCCGCCGTTTGTGTCGGTGCTTTCAGCGGGATACCGAAATTCATGAGCAGACCGGCCTGCGCTTCCGCAAGCGCCTGCAACCATTTCTCCTGCGAGCCCCGGTCCCACTTCGCTTCGCAGTTCGAGAATTGCGGTCCGAACATCTCGAGACTTGCGATCGCAGCCAGCTTCGCGGCCTCGTTCCCCTCCATTCGGGCCAAAAACGCGAGCAGTTCGTAAACGCAGGGAATGCCGCAGTCGATATGATCCCGGATTCAGTTCCAGCGCTTCTCATTGCCGCGTCCGGCGCCGAGTCGAATTTGAACTGCCGCGCCTTCGCCGGCGCTTTGGTGGCTACGATGTAATCGAGCGCGGCGAACGGCGTCATAAAGAGCAGGACGACGGGACCCTTGTCACCGGCCTGCATCGTGAGCGTTCCGTTATCGGTCCCACAGAAATAGAGCCATTCGGGCTTCTGCCCCGCGGCCAGTTTCTTCGCCATGGCCAGCACAATCGAGACGCTCTGAGCATCGGGCTTCAGCGCCGGGTCGATCGTCAGATCGGTAACCCCGTTGTTCTGCGGTTCGGCTTCCGGTTGGGAGAAAGACGCCATTCGCTCATGGAAGCACCAAATGCGCGCGGGTCGGCCCGCGAATGCACGCCTCAGGCAATTGCCGTACACTTCCACTTGCGGCCCCGCGTGCAACGGGGTTCCACATCGCTAGGATGGGATCAATGCGCCAGTTGCCGCGCCACAAGCAAATTCTCATCTCGCTCGGCATTGCCTGTCTCGGTCTGGTTGCGTCTCTGCTGCTCCGGTGGACCGGCAACGGTGTTCTCCCATACGCCGCCGCGATCGTCGCCAGTTCCGTACTTTTCGGATTCGACGCCGGCATCGTCTCGGTCGCGCTCTCCTCCGCCTTCGCCCTCATCTTCACCGTCGAGCCGAATCGGCGCGGATGGACCCAGGTAGGCGAACTTGCCGTCATCGGCATCGGCATTGTCTGGGCCGTTGAAACCTTGCACAGACGGCTCCGCCGCATGGAAACCATACTCGAAGGCGCGGGCGACGCAACCGTGGTGACGGATCGTGGCGGCCGTGTGTCGTTCATGACCAAACGAGCGGAAGCGCTGCTCGGTCTCAAGCCGGGCCAGGGTTACGATCGCCATCTCGCCGACCTTGCCCGTTTTCGCGATCAGGGCGCCGGGCGCGATGTCGAGTTGCCCATCCAGTCCGTCCTTCACGGCCAGGCCACTGCGCCGGTTGCGCAGCGGCTCGCGCTCGTCGGCGCCGGTCCTCCCGTGGAAGTTGAAGAAACGCTCGCCCCCCTGCGTGATGGTTCCGGCGCCATTGCCGGCGCCATCCTCACCTTGCGCGACACCACCCGCCGCCGCGAAGCCGAAGATCAGATCACCCGTTCGCAGAAAATGGACGCGCTCGCCCGGCTCGCCGGCGGCGTTGCGGGCGACTTCAATAACCTGCTCACCGTCATCACCGGCTACGGCGAAATGATGCGCAGCGAACTGGCCCCCGCCAGCCCCCTGCGCGGTTTCTCCGATGAAATCATCTTCGCGGCCGACCGCGCCGCCGCCGTCACGCGCCAGTTGATGGCGTTCAGCCGCCATCAGTCCGGCCAGTTGCGCGTCCTCGACATCAATGCCGCGCTCTCCGGCATGGAGACCATGCTCAAACGCCTCCTCGGCGAGCGCATCGATCTCGTCATCCTTCCGGGTCCCGGCATCAGCCGCGTTCGCGCCGATCAGGGCCAGCTGGAACAGATGATCGTGAATCTCGCCATGAATTCGCGCGACGCCATGCCGAACGGCGGCAAGTTCGTCATCGAAACCGCCCCTGTCGAGGTCACCGCGAAGACGGCCGTCACCACCGATGGTCTCGAACCGGGACCCTACGTACAGATCACCGTCAGCGACACCGGCATCGGCATGGACGCGGAAACGCGCTCGCGCCTCTTCGAGCCGTTCTTCACCACGAAAGGGCAGGGCAAGAGCACCGGGCTCGGGCTCTCCATCGTCTACGGTATCGTCAAGCAATCGGGCGGCGATATCAGCGTCTACAGCCAGCCCGGCGCCGGTACCATCTTCGAAATCTATCTGCCCCGGTCGAAGGATGTCGAAGTGCCCACGCGCGCACGTCCCCGTCCGCGCGGCAGCGAGACCATTCTCGTGGCGGACGACGATGACGGCGTGCGCCGGCTGGTCCACGCCGTCCTCGCGACCAATGGCTACATGGTGGTGGAAGCGTCCGACGGGCGCGAGGCGCTGGCCGTTTATCAAAGCGACCCCGACAAATTCGATCTCGTGCTGACCGATGTCGTGATGCCGCACCTGAACGGTTTTGAACTCGGCGAGCGGATCTCGGGAATCACCCCGGAACGGCGCATTCTTTATATGTCGGGATTCCGCGACACGCCAATCGCGGTCGAGACCGTGGAACCGCCGCGAAACTTCCTCCACAAACCGTTCACGCCGGATCTGCTGCTTTCTCGCGTCCGCGAAATTCTCGACAGCCGCGCCGGGGCCAGCGCGTAGGCGAAGCCTCAGCGCATTCCGGCGCCGCCTGGTCTTTGCCCGGAACCGGCCGAAATGGGAGTACAATCGTGCCGGAAGTTTCGGGTGAAAGATCGGGAACTTCTGAACCCGCGCCGCCGTTGTTTCCGAGAGGACTCTATGCGAAAGCCGCTTTTTCAGACGTGTGCGCTGGTGATGCTGAGTGCCTGTGCCTTGTTCGGCCAGACGTTCACGGGAACGTGGCAGGGCGCGATCAAAATTCCGCAGGCGCCGAACGGCGAGTTGCGGATCGTCATCAGGATCTCCACTACGGAGGCCGACAAGCTCGCGGCGCAGATGTTCAGCATCGATCAGGGCGGAGAACCGATCGCGGCCAGCGCCGTTACCGCCAGTGGTCCGGACCTGAAAATCAGCGTGTCCCGGATCAATGGCTCCTATGAAGGCAGGCTGGCGAGCGACGGAAACACCATTACGGGCGTATGGATGCAGGGCGAGCCGCGGCCGCTGAATTTGACGCGGGCTACGCCGGCCACCGCCTGGACCATCCCCGAGCCGCAGCCTCCGCCGAAGATGATGGACCCGAACGCGAAGCCCGAGTTCGAAGTCGCGACCATCAAACCTTCGGATCCGAATCGTCCCGGCTGGGGTATCCAGGTGAACAGAAGCGGCATGCTGCACACCCTGAATACGAACATGTCGGACCTGATGAAGTTCGCCTTCGACGTGCACCCGAAGCAGGTGGTGGGCGCGCCTGCCTGGTTTGATTCCGACAAGTTCGATATCGAGGCCAAACCGGATACGCCCGGAATACCGAGCGTGAACCAGATGAAGCTGATGATGCAGAAACTGCTGACCGACCGCTTCTCGCTCACATTCCACAAAGAGGAACGGGAGCTTTCCGCTTATGCCATCACGGTGATGAAAGGCGGCGAGAAGATTAAAAAGGAAGAAGACGCCAAGCTGCCGGTCCCGGGCTTCGGCGGCCGGCCGCAGAATGGCTTCAACGTTCGCAACGCCACCCTGGCGGAATTCGCGAGCGTTCTGCAGGCGCAGTTCATGGACCAGCCGGTGGTGGACCATACGGGCCTCGGCGACACCCGATACACGTTCGTTGTGAAATTTACGCCCGATCCCGGCATGCGCCCTTGTGGCGCCGGAGCGGCGCCGCCCCCGCCGCCGTCAGCTCCGGACCCGGACGCGCCGCCGGACCTTTACAGCGCCATGGAACAGCAACTCGGATTGCGCATGCAGAAAACGAAGACGAACGTTCCTGTGCTGGTGATCGACAAGGTGGCGAAGCCGTCCTCGAATTAAGAGCCTAAGCCGCTTTTCGCATCTCGATCAGCAAGCCATCGAGCGCGATCGATTTCTGAATATTCCGGCGCAGCAGCGACGCGATCTCGTCGACGGCTTTCACGGACGCGATCAGCCACTTGCGCGAAACGCGCTGGGCCAGCGCGGCGAGTTCGCTGCGAAGATCGGCGTTGCGAATCTCCGAGCCGCCTTCGCGCAGCACAGTCAGATCACGCAGGAGATCGTAAAGCAGCTTGAGATAGATTTCCAGCTTCTCACTGCGGGAACGCGCCAGCGATTCGGAAACCGG
>DAIDJK010000084.1 GCA_027450225.1 Bryobacterales bacterium
CAGGATTTCGCGTTTCGACGTGCGAATCCGTTCGGCCAGAGCGTTCAGCATCATCGTGCGGCCCAGCGGATTCTGCAGCGCTGAAATCAACAGCCCGTGGTAACGCCGGGTCAGGTTGCCGGCCACGGTGCCGGAAGCGTACCCGCCCGCACCGTTTGTCACCAGCCATTCTTCATTCAGGTGCGGATCGCCCGGCGCGGGCCGGAATCCTCGTTTGCTCAGAGTGCGAACTGGCAGCTTCATTCTTTTTCGTCGGCGTGCAACTGCGGAACCGAAGCGAGGAATACCGCTGAATTGCCGGCCACCACCCACTTGTCCCGGGCTTCCGGCGTTACGGTTCCCGATCCTCCATAATCCGGATCTTCGCTCGACCAGCGCATATCCCAGGTCTGGCCATCCGGCGGCGCCATCAGCGGCTCGGGCATTTTGTCCACCGGCAGATCGTTGCCCAGGTTCACAATCAGCAGCCGGTCGCCTTCTTCCGATCCGAAGTAGCGCAGCAGAAACGCATCCTGTCCCAGAACCGCGCCATCGAAGGATCCTCGATGCGCCGCGCGCACAACGGCATCGCCCGCCCGCAGCCGCAGCAGGTCTTTGTGCATGCGGTAAATCGATTGGCTTCGTTCGCGTTCGCCCGGATCGAGCTTAGACCGTTCAAAGGTCGATGCTGCTCCGGGGTCCGCCAGACAGTTCTGCGCCTTCGCGCTGGCGATACTCGGAAATTGAGCGAGAAATTCCTTCCGCCCTTTCGAGATCTGTTCACACAGCGGCGCCTGGTGATCGCAGAAATAGAGGAATGGCGTAGTTGCTCCGTATTCCTGGCCCTGGAAAAGCATCGGCGTTCCCGGGCCGAGCAGCATCAGCGCCGTCATCGCCCGGTACCGGCCCGCGTTCGCCACCACATTCGGCCGTTCGCCGCGCGCTGAATTCGCCACCTGATCATGATTTTGCAGATAGGTGACGAAATTCCACGGTTCCAGATCGAGCGCGCTCCGGCCGCGCTCTTTCGCCTGCCACGAATACCACTGGCCCTGGTACAAATATCCGTATTTCGCGGCCGAGACGAACTCCTGCGCCGCGCCTGAGTAATCGGTGTAATACGCTTCTTTGCGGCCCGTCAGCGCAACCGTGGCTGAGTGGTGAAAATCGTCGTTCCACAGCGCGTCCAGCCCATAGCCGTTGCTGGATGAAGATCTCACCAGCCCCGCATTCTGCGGTTCGTTCTCCGCCACCAGGTAGACGCTCCGGCCTCCGGCCGCCTGCCGCGCCGTTCGCGCCAGCAGCGCCAGAATGTGTTCACGGCTCCGGTCGTGGATGTCCTGGGTCGCATCGAATCGGAGCCCGTCGAAATGCATTTCGCCGATCCAGTACGCCACATTTGCGGTGTAGAACTCCCGCACCGGCGGCGAAGCGAAATTGATCGCTCTGCCCCAGTCGTTCTTGAATTCGTCAGTGAAGTATTCCTCCGAAAACCGGGCGATGTAATTTCCGTCCGGCCCGAAGTGGTTGTAGACCACGTCCAGAATCACTCCAAGGCCCAGACGGTGCGCCTCGTTGATGAAGCGTTTCGCGTCTTCCGGTCTGCCGTACATGTGCGCAGGAGCGAAGAGATTCACGCCGTCGTATCCCCACCCCCAACGTCCTGTGAAGTCCGCAATCGGCATCACCTCGAGTACGGTGATTCCCGCATCACGCAATTCCGGGAGCATCGCCCGCGCCGCATCCCACGTGCCTTCGGGCGTAAATGTGCCGAGGTGAATCTCGTACGCGACCTGCCCACGCGCGGGAACGCCTTCCCACGCCTGATCCGTCCACCGGAACGCTTCTGAATCGATTACCTGGGACGGCCCGTGCGGACCATTCGGCTGAAAACGCGAGGCCGGATCGGCATACGGCGTCTCATCATCATCGACAAGGAAGCGATAGAGCGATCCGGGCTGCGCACCTTCCGAGTGAACTTCGAAATAGCCGTCACCGGCTGCGCGCAGTTCGCGTTTTTCGCCCGTCCGCTCCAGCAGAAGCTGAACGCGCCCTCGCTTCGGCGCCCAGACGCGGAAATTCGTTCCCCCCGTTACCGTCTCGGCCCCCACCGCCAGCCGCCTTGTGCTCGAATGCGCCAAAAGTGCCACGGACAAGCATTTACAGGTTAGCGGCCAAACGGAAAGAGCGCGGCTTCGCGTGGTTCTGTTTCTAACTGCGGCTACTGCTTTTTCGCGAACACCAGTTTCTCGGTCGGACCTGGCGGATTCACTCGCATCAATTCCATCTCGAGGGTCTGCCCGTCGGCGCCCATGTGCAGGCGCTTCTTCACCACGTGATCCCCATGCTCGGTATCGAGTTCCACCAGCATCGGCCCGTTGAAGTAGATGCTCACTTCAGCTGGTTCGCCCTTTGCCTTGCAGTTCTGGCCATTCGTCGAACACTTGAACTGCATTGCTCGGCCTTCATCGTCGGAGTTGACGCTGATGCTGTCCTGATCCTGCTGAATCGCGAGCGAGATGCTCTTCGAATGCGCATTCTCGCTTTTGTCCGCCTCAAGCTGCCACGTTCCACTGAAATTCGGGTGATCCTGCGCGATCAGCGTCGCCCCCGCAATCGCGAAAGCGAGCCACAATCTCGTCATTTTCGCCTCCGATAGATACTTATAACCGGGGCGCCTCGAATTCAAGCGTGCCGCGCCGGAATGTGTGATCGAACACGCAGTCGTTATTGTTACCTGTAGCGTTTGTGCGGAACTGTCCCTTCCAGCTCAGCAGACATTCAACGAGTGCACTTCGAAATGGAAGCGTTCCGGCGGAAGATGAACCGTCGATTCCGGCGAAAGCTGCGCCCAGGTTTCGTAAGCGGTCCCCGCCAGCCTGCTGTTCAGGAAAAACAGAAACTGATCCGAGCAGCAGTCTATGGGAGGCGGCTGCCGAAACGTCAGCCTCGTACCTACGGCGCGTTCGAGGCCAACTCCCTGAGTCGGCACGTGCTTCTCGAGCAGAAGTTCCACGAAGCTCGATCGCGATGCCCGCGGCCAGATATCGTGGCTCAGCAGCTGACGAAGCACGCCGGTACTCTCGAACGTGATTTCGCATTGCCGGATCCATTCGACGACCGAATCGCCCCAGGCCCAGTAGTTCAATAACCCCAGATACTGGTCCGTCAGATGGATCGCGAGATCGATCTTCCTCTGCTCCAGAATGTCTTCCGGAGCATCGTCTACCATATCTTCCGTTTCGATAATCTGAGCTGCCTGCTCGACCAGCTCTTCGCGGCTGACATCCTCCGGTATCGATCTGACGAGAAGCGGAGGCAACTCGTGTGTTTCCGACCCGGGCACGTCTACGTAACGTCTCTCCATCGGTTCTCCCGCTGCTTATAGATACGCAAGCAGTGCGCCAATGTTTCGTATATAGCATGACTTTGGAACGTCACAGAACCAAAGTTGCTATGGGACATATAGATCGGGGTTATCCGGCCTTGTGATCGACTGTGTTTTCTGATCCGCGGGCGAATTCCGAAGCGAAACACGCGTCTGAAACCAGTACCGTATCGGAACAATTCAGGAGCGGATGTTATGCTACCTCCGTTCATGACGGAGTACAGCATCGGCCTCGACCTCGGCGGTACCAATCTGCGCGCCGCCGCCATCGATCGGACGGGCAGTATGCTCGGCAGCGTTTCCGGCAGAACCGCGTATTCCGCGGGCCGTGAGGCGATCGTTTCCGAGATGGCCGAAGCCATCGCGGCCCTGCGGGCGCAACTCGGCCCGTCTGGTCTCGCCGGCATCGGCGTCGCGGTGCCGGGCTTCATCGCGCTCGAAAAGGGAATCATACTCAACTCGAACAACCTCTCGTCGCTCGAGAATTTCCCCATTCGCGATGAACTGTCCACCCGTCTTGGCGCCCCCGTCATCCTCGAAAACGACGCCAACGCCGCCGCTCTGGGCGAAAAGTGGATCGGCGCCGGCCGGTCCGTAAACGATCTCGTCATGCTCACGCTCGGTACCGGCGTCGGCGGCGGCATCATCACCGGCGGCCGAATTCTGCACGGTTATCTCGGCATGGCCGGTGAACTCGGCCACATCACGGTTGTCCCCAACGGCAATCCCTGCGGCTGCGGGAATCGCGGCTGCGTGGAAAAACACGCCTCCGCGACGGCGGTAACCGCCATGGCCAAACTCCTCGGCCTGGGCGACTCCATGTCTGCGAAAGACGTCTACGATCTCGCCCTGGCCGGCAACGAAAAAGCGCGCATTATTTTCGAATCTGTCGGAGAAAGCCTCGGCATCGCGCTCGCCACGCTGATCAACGCCTTCAACTTTCCGCTTTTTCTGATCGCCGGAGGCGTCATTGCCGCCTGGGATCTGTTCGCTCCCGCCATGTTCGCCGAAACGCGCCGCCGTTCGTTCACCTTCCGCACAACGGACACCCGCATCGAACGCGCCGAACTTGGCAATCAGGCTGGCCTCTTCGGCGCGGCTTATCTCCCCTGGGCAGGTATCTGAAACCTATGTGGCTTGGCATCGATATCGGTACCGGCGGCACGCGCGCGCTGCTGGTGGAAGCAAAAGGCGCCGTCGTTGCGGCCTGCACGTCGCCGCACGAGGACATCCTTATGCACCGCCCGCTCTGGGCGGAACAGCGGCCTGAGAACTGGTGGGATGCCGCTGTGGACGCCATACGCGGCGTGCTCCGCATCGCCGGAGCCAAGGGTTCCGACATTCGCGGCATCGGTCTCTCCGGCCAGATGCACGGCCTCGTCATTCTCGATGCCGCCCACCAGGTCATCCGCCCGTCTCTTATCTGGTGCGATCAGCGCAGCCAGCAGCAGGTCGACTGGGTGAACAAAAAGGCCGGACGCGCGCGCGTGCTCGAATGTACCGCCAACCCCGTGCTCACCGGTTTCACGCTGCCGAAGCTGCTCTGGGTACGCGACCACGAACCGGCCAACTTCGAGCGCGTCCGCAAAATGCTGCTCCCCAAGGACTACGTGCGCTTCCGCCTCACCGGCGAATTCGCCTCGGAAGTTTCCGATGCTTCCGGGACCGCGCTGTTCGATGTCGTTCGCCGCCGCTGGTCGTTCGAACTCGCCGACTATCTCGGCATCGACCGCGCAATCCTTCCCGACTGTTTCGAATCGAGCGACATCACCGGCCGCGTTACGCCGGAAATCGCCGAACTCACCGGACTCGCCGCGGGTACGCCGGTTGCGGGTGGCGGCGGGGATCAGGCTGCGAGCGCCGTCGGCAACGGCATCGT
>DAIDJK010000085.1 GCA_027450225.1 Bryobacterales bacterium
CACGAATCGCCGTAGAGCACGAAGAACCGCGCGCCCAGCTGCGGCAATGCCCGCCGGATGGCGCCGGCAGTCCCCATCAGCTTCTCGCCATCGAAGGAATACGCGAGCTGAACGCCGAACTGATCGCCCGAGCCGAAATGCAGCTGAATCAGTTCTCCCAGGTGGCCTACGCAAAGCACCACGCGGCGCACGCCCTGGCGCCGCAGATACTCGATCTGATGTTCGAGAAAAGGCTTCCCCGCCACCATCACCATGGATTTCGGAATTGTCCGCGTGATCGGGCGCAGCCGTGTGGCGAGCCCCCCGGCAAGGATGGCGACTGGGGTCGAACTCATGTCGGCGGAATTCATCGTTGCCTGTGTATTCGCGTACTTCGTATTCGCGCGTACAGCAACCGCGCCAAACCCGTCTTGATTGTGCCGTCGATTTCGAGATTGCCGCAAGCCGCCGCTGTGACCGCTCATACCGCCCCGGTCCTTGTACGGTGCAATCTCCGCCTTTGTAGAATGGGACTTCGCGTTTCTGTAACGGCTTTTCTGTATTACCCCAGCATTAATTCGAACGCCGCGCGTCCGCCATGCGAATAAAGCCGGGACGCGCCGCCGTCAAAAAGGAGCTCCATGCCGGAGGCAAATTGCGACATCGGACTGATTGGTCTGGCTGTCATGGGACAAAATCTTGTCCTGAACATGAACGATCACGGATACAAAGTAGCGGTATTCAATCGCACGGTTTCCAAAGTCGACGAATTCACCAGTAACGAAGCGCGTGGCACGAAGGTCGTGGGAACGCATTCGCTCGAGGAACTGGCGAGTGTCCTCAAGCGTCCTCGCCGCGTGATGCTCATGGTGAAGGCGGGCGATACCGTCGATCACATGATCGATGCGATTCTTCCCTTTCTCGAGCCGGGCGACATCGTGATCGACGGCGGCAACTCCAATTTCGTGGACAGCAATCGCCGCGCGAAATCGCTGACCGAAAAGGGCCTGCTGTATATCGGCACAGGCGTTTCCGGCGGCGAGGAAGGCGCGCGCAACGGCCCCTCGATCATGCCGGGCGGATCCGTGGAAGCGTGGCCGTACGTGAAAGACATCTTCCAGTCCATTGCGGCGAAAGTGGAAGACGGCACGCCCTGCTGCGACTGGGTGGGCGAAGAAGGCTCGGGCCATTACGTCAAGATGGTCCACAACGGCATCGAGTACGGCGACATGCAGCTGATCTGCGAGGCTTATCATCTGCTGAAAACCGCCCTCGGTCTGAATGCCGATGAACTCCATCAGGTGTTCGCGGACTGGAACAAGGGCGAGCTCGACAGCTACCTGATCGAAATCACTTCCGAGATCTTCACCAAGAAGGATGAAGACGGCCAGCCGCTGATCGACAAAATCCTCGATACCGCGGGACAAAAAGGTACCGGCAAGTGGACGTGCGTCAGCGCGCTCGATCTCGGCATGCCCGTTACGCTGATTGGCGAGGCTGTGTTTGCGCGCTGCCTTTCCGCGATGAAAGACGCTCGCGTGAAAGCTTCTCAGCGCCTGCACGGTCCTTCGGCGAACCCTTCCGCGCCCGATCGCGCCGCGCTCATCGAAAACGTGCGCCGCGCGCTCTACTGCTCGAAGATCATCTCTTATGCGCAGGGCTACATGCTTCTCCGCGAGGCGGCCAAAGAGATGGGCTGGCATCTGAATCTGGGCGGCATCGCGCTCATGTGGCGCGGCGGCTGCATCATTCGCAGCCGGTTCCTCGGCAAGATCAAGGAAGCCTTCGACAACAACGCCGATCTCGACAACCTGCTGCTCGACGGCTTCTTCGCCGATACCCTGAACCGTTATCAGGATTCGTGGCGGAAAGCCGTGGTGAGCGCGATTGAATATGGCGTGCCGACGCCTGCGTTCTCCACGGCGCTTTCGTTCTATGACGGCGTCCGCACCGAACGGCTGCCCGCGAACCTGCTCCAGGCGCAGCGCGATTTCTTCGGCGCCCACACCTACGAGCGCATCGACAAGCCGCGCGGCCAGTTCTTCCACACCAACTGGACCGGCCGCGGCGGCCGCGTCTCATCGGGAACCTATAACGCCTAGGCGGCAGGAAAACAAATCAACATGTCACACGGCCTCAACATCAAACCCGCGACTCCCGGCGGCCTCGACTTTCTCGCGCTCGGCGCTCTCGTCCATCGTCTCGACCCCGGCATTATTCCCTTCCGCAAAGCCACCGAATGCCAGATCCACGTGAGCGGCGGCGAGTTCAATTGCGCCGCGAACCTGTCTGATGCATTCGAAATGCAGACCGGCGTCGCCACGGCCATGGTGAATTACCCCATCGGTGAACTCATCGCCGAACGGGTGCGCGCCATGGGCGTGAAGCCTTTCTACAAGCGCTTCGAACACAACGGCGTCAACGGCCCCAACATGGCGGCTGTTTACAGCGATCGCGGCCATGGCGTGCGCGCGCCCGTGGTCTTCTATAACCGCTGCAACGAAGCCGCCGCGCAGCTCAAGCCGGGCGATTTCGATTGGAAGTCCATCTTCGGCGGGGGTGTCCGCTGGTTCCATTCCGGCGGTATTTTCGCGGCGCTTTCACCCACCACCTCCGAACTGATCATCGAAGGCATGAAGGCCGCCAAAGCGGCCGGCGCCGTGACTTCGTTCGATCTGAATTATCGCGAGAAGCTCTGGAAGATCTCGGGCGGCGCAGATCGCGCCGTCGAGATTCTGGGCCGCATCGTGGACAACGTCGATGTTCTGGTCGGCAACGAAGAAGATCTGCAGAAAGGGCTCGGAATTCCGGGGCCGGAAGTCGCCGCCACTTCCAAGCTCGATTCCAGCGCCTTCATCGGCATGATGGACAACGTGGTGAAGAAGCATCCGCACATTCGCATCGTGGCAACCACCCTCCGCGAGGTCCATTCCACGTCGCGGCACAGCTGGAGCGCCGTCGCCTGGGTGAACGGCAAAGTGCACCACGCGCCCACCACAGATCTTGACGTTCACGACCGCGTGGGCGGCGGCGACGGTTTCGCCTCCGGATTCTTCTACGGACTGCTCAACGGAGAATCCATCGACAACGCGGTGCGGCTCGGCTGGGCGCATGGCGCGCTGCTCACCACGTTCCCCGGCGATACCACCATGGCGTCGCTCGATCAGGTGAAGGCGTTCGCGAAGGGCGGTTCGGCGCGAATCCAGCGGTAAGCCGCCCGCGCCGCCAGCCTCACGGCCGCGGCTGATAATCGGCCTGAAACACCCCGATTTCCGGGTAGTAAATCAGCGTTCTCACGATCTCGGCGATCTGCCGCACGTGCCCGAGATCGTGGAACGCCCATTCATTCAGCAGATTCCCCAGCGTGAACTCGCCGAGTTTCGAGTGGCGCGCACGGCGCTCCAGCGCCTCCGGTTCCAGGTCCTCCAGCGCCCGAACGTTGTCCTCGCGCTGCTCTTCCCAGTGCGCGAACGATTCTTCGGCATCGCGATGCAGATACGTTCCCGCCGCCGAGTAATCGTCCGTATCGTACGGCAGAAACTCCGGACGGTCTTCTTCGAGAATTCGATCCAGCCGCGACCGGAACATGTGCGCCTCGATATGCGAGAGGTGTTCCAGAACCTCGGCGATGGACCACCGGTCCGGCCCCGGTTTCCATTTCGCCTGGTCTTCGCTCACCCCCGCCATAATGAGCCGCAGAATCTCCGGCGTGGCGGAAAGCTGGTCGATCGCGGGGTGCTCCATGCGTATCGATGCTATATCACCCGATCCACTACGATCTCGCGCGACTCGTCCTCGAGCGTCTTCAACCGGATTTCGGTGCGCTCCGATGGCAAAAGCGCAGGAAACCGCTCCGCCCATTCGAGCAACACGAGCGACCCGCTCGAGAACAGCTCTTCGAGCCCCAGAGTTTCCACCTCGCGAGGCTCATCGAGCCGGTAAAGGTCCGCGTGAATCACCGGCGAGCCCCCTTCTCCGTACTGATGAATCAGCGTGAACGTGGGGCTGAACACTTCGTCGGCGGCCGCGGCTTTCCGGCCCTCCACGATTCCTTTCGCCAGCGTGGTCTTCCCCGCCCCCAGATTGCCGATCAGCAGGATAACGCCGCTCAGTTCGTCAGCCAGCCGGCGCCCGAGTTCGATCGTCTCTTCCTCAGAGCGCGTTCGAAACGTTCGTGATGGCACGAATCCCCTCCGGCAGATAGCGAAGAAGATCGGTCGCGATCACGACGTGCTCAGTCAGATGTTTCGCCGCCAGCTCGCCCGCCAGCCCGTGCAGATAAACTGCCGCCGCAACCGCGCGGTCGGCGTCGTGCGGGAACTGGCCGAGCATCCCCGACACCATGCCGGTGAGGATGTCGCCCGTGCCCCCGGTGGCCATGGCGGGCGAACCCGTCGGATTCACCCACACCCGTCCATCCGGGAACGCGATCAGCGTACCTTCGCCCTTCAGCACCAGCGTGGCGCCGCGCTCGGTCGCAAACGCGCGCGCCGCGCCGATACGGTCTGCCTGAATCTCCGGAATCGTCCTGCCTGTCAGACGGCTCATCTCGCCCGGATGCGGAGTCAGCACGCGCAGCGAGGGCGCCGCTTCCCATTTTTCGCCCGCCACACAGTTCAGACCATCGGCGTCGATCACCACGGGCTTCTTCGATTCGGCGAAAATCCGCCGCGCCACATCTCTGGTTTCATCGGCCGTCCCGATGCCGGGGCCAATCGCGATAAGCGTTCGCTTCTCCGCCAGTTCCACGATGCGGTCGAGCGCCGCCAGCGCAATCCCGCCCTCCGCGGTTTCCGGCAAAGGCTCCGTCATCAGTTCCGGCGCATGTTGCGCGACGGCGTTCAGCACGGATTCCGGACACGCCACCGTCACCAGTCCCGCGCCCGCCCGCAGCGCCGCAAGTCCGCTCATCACAGCCGCGCCGCTCTTGCCCCGCGATCCCGCGATCACTAGCACGTGCCCGAACTTGCCTTTGTTCGAGTCCGGCGGCCGCGGCGCAAACAGCGGCGCAATGCTCGCGGGCGTAATCTGCGCCAGCGTGATCGACGAGTCGCTTTCGAACATCGCCGCCGGCGTACCGATCGGCGACACGCGCAGCTCGCCCATCAGATTGCTGGCAGGCGCCATCACGTGGCAGATCTTCGGCGCCGTGAACGTGACCGTCGCGTCCGCGCGCACATACTCGCCGGGTATCGCGCCGCTGTCGCCGGAAAGTCCGCTCGGGATATCCACCGCCACCACCTTCGCGAAAGGAAATCCCCCGTTGATTTCGCGAATGGCATCGAGGGCCGCGCCGGATGCGGGACCTTTCAACCCGGTGCCAAGTACCGCATCCACCACCAGCGTCACGGCCCGCATCTCAGTCCCGAAGTCCCGGAATTCCTGCACTCCCGCCGCCCTCAGCATCGCCAGATT
>DAIDJK010000086.1 GCA_027450225.1 Bryobacterales bacterium
AGTGCGGGCAGCAGACGATGCATCACCTCCTCGGCCGCCGCGACGTGCATGGCCGACGGGAACACATCGTTGCTCGACTGGCCTTTGTTCACATCGTCGTTCGGGTGCGCGCCGGCCAGGTGCGCGATGATCTCGTTGGCGTTCATATTCGTGGAAGTGCCGCTGCCGGTCTGGAAGACGTCCACCACAAACTGGTCATCGTGCAGGCCTTCGGCGATTTCCATTGCGGCATGTTCAATGCGGCAGGCCTTCTCGCGATCGATCCATCCATTCACGCCGTTGACGCGCGCAGCGCTGGCCTTGATGAGCCCGAACGCGCGGATCATGGCCCGCGGAAAACGCAGGCGGCTGATGGGAAAATTCTCCACGGCGCGGGCAGTCTGCGCGCCGTATCTGGCCTCTTCCGGGACGGGCATCTCGCCCATGGTGTCGCGTTCGGTGCGTGTTCTTCCCGCCGTGGCTTGCATCGTGCTCTCCTTGTACTGAATCATCATGCAAACGAATCGCCTGATTCACGAGCAGAGCCCGTACCTCCTGCAGCACGCCCACAATCCGGTGGACTGGTTCCCCTGGGGCGAAACGGCATTTGACAAGGCTCGCCAGGAAGACAAGCCGATTTTCCTCTCCATCGGCTATTCCACCTGCCACTGGTGCCATGTGATGGAGCGGGAATCCTTCGAGAATCCGCAAATCGCGGAGTTGATGAACCGCTGGTTTGTGTCGATCAAGATCGATCGCGAAGAGCGGCCCGACATCGACCGTATTTACATGACTTATGTACAAGCCAGTACGGGCAGCGGCGGCTGGCCGATGTCCGTGTGGTTGACGCCGGATCTGCATCCCTTCGTTGCCGGCACGTATTTCCCGCCTGACAATCGCTATGGCCGCCCCGGTTTTGCGACGGTGCTCGAACGCATCGCCACGGCGTGGAAAAACGATCGCGCGCGCATCATCGACTCAAGCCGCCAGGCGATGGAGCAGCTGCGTGAAATGAGCGCCGCACCCGCGGCGGGAGCGGATCGCATCGAACCCGCGATACTCGACAGCGCGTTCTCGCAGTTCCGCAGATCCTTCGATTCGACCCTGGGCGGCTTCGGAGGAGCGCCGAAGTTCCCGCGTCCTTCGGTGCACGATTTTTTGCTCCGCTACTACAGACGGACGGGCAACGACGAAGCGCTGGACATGGTTGTCACCACCCTGGTCGCAATGGAGAAGGGCGGAATGAATGACCAGCTTGGGGGCGGTTTTCATCGCTATTCGGTGGATGAATACTGGTTCGTTCCGCATTTCGAGAAGATGCTCTACGATCAGGCGCAACTGGTGGCCTCGTATATCGAAGCCTTCCAGATCACGCGGGAGCCTGTACTGGCGTTCGCCGCCGAACGCACGCTCGATTACGTTCTGCGAGATATGACAGCGCCGGAGGGCGCTTTCTACTCGGCCGAAGATGCCGACAGCGCCGTGGACGCGGAGCATCCGCACGAAAAGGGCGAAGGCGCTTTCTACATCTGGAGCTGGGCCGAGGTGCTTTCTTTACTCGGCGATGAGCGCGCGACCTGGTTCGCGTTCCGCTTCGGCGTGGAGCAGGACGGCAACGTCCGCAACGATCCGCACGGCGAGTTCACCGGCCGCAACATTCTGTTTCAGGCGCACACGCCGCAGGAAACCGCGCATCATTTCGAACGCCCCTTCGATGAGATGGAACGCGCGCTGGATGAATCGGCGCGCATTCTCTTCAAAGCCCGCGAGAAGCGGCCCCGCCCGCATCTGGACAACAAGATCCTGGCCGCGTGGAATGGGCTGATGATCTCCGCCTTTGTGAAGGCAGGCGCAGTGCTCGGCCGCCGCGAATATGTCGATGCCGCCGAAAACGCCGCTCGCATGCTGCTTTCGAAAATGATGCGCAACAATCGGCTGCTGCGGCGCTATCGAGCAGGCGACGCGGCCATCCCGGGCATGCTGGATGACTATGCTTTCTTCGCGCAGGCTCTGCTCGATCTCTACGAAGTGACCGGCGTGTTTGGCTATCTCGAATCCGCAGTCGCGCTGACGGAAACACAAAGGGAGCTGTTCGAAGATCGCGAAGGCGGCGGGTTCTTCGCCTCCGCCCAACAGGACGCCGCCAGCCTGATGCGAGTGAAGGACGATTACGATGGCGCCGAACCCTCCGGCAATTCCATCGCGCTCCTGAATCTGCTGCGGCTGCATCGTATGACGGGGCGCGAAGATTTCGGGACGTCCGCCAGGAAGCTGATCGCGGCGTTCCAGCAGAGGCTCGCCTCCGCGCCTTACGGCATGCCGAAGCTGCTTTGCGCGGCGGAATTCGATCTCGCTGCCCCGCGCGAGATCGTCATCGCGGGCAACCTCCCGGAGGAGATGTCGCGCGTGCTGTGGCAGCGGTTCGACCCGAATCGCGTCGTGCTCCACGCTTCGCCGCAAATCGCCGCGTGGCAGCCGCAGGTGGCGGAAATGCGCGGCCCGGCGGCATACCTCTGTGAAAATTTCGCCTGCCAGGAACCGGCGCGCAACGCCGAAGATTTCCTGCGATTGTTAAAATGACGGCTTCACCCCAAACCAATCCACAGGAGAGAACGATGGAGCGCCCCGGAGCCACAACCCTGCAAGGCAAGCCACTCACGCTGATCGGACCCGAATTGAAGAAGGGCGATCCGGCGCCGGATTTCGACGTGATCGACAGTTCGCTGAAGCCGATTCATCTTTCCGACACGGGCAGCTACGTCCGCATCTTCAGCGTCGTGCCCTCACTCGATACCCCGGTTTGCGATGCGCAGACGAAGCGCTTCAATGAAGAGGCCGCCCGCCTGCATAACGTGGACATCTACACCGTCAGCATGGATCTTCCCTTCGCCCAGACGCGTTTCTGTAATTCGTTTCTGGTGGATCACGTGAAGATGCTGTCGGATCACCGCAACGGCTCCTTCGGCGAGCACTACGGCACCCTTATCAAGGAACTCCGTATTCTCAGCCGCGCCATCTTCGTCGTCGGTCCGGACAACAAGATCCGGTACGTGGAATACGTTCCCGAGGTCGGCAACTCTCCGAACTTCGAAGCCGCTCTCGAGGCGGCGCGGAGTTAAGGGCGCCGCGCTGCCCCCATTCTCTGCAGCGCTCGCACGCGCCGTCGGCCGCCTGCGAGCGAACGCCCTCGTTCGCGGCAGCCTCATCGTGGGCGCGGGCATTCTTGTCGGTAACATCACGGGCTTTTTCCGCGTGGCAGTCGCCGCCTATCTGCTCGGCACCCATGCCCGCGCGGATTCCCTCGCGGTCTCGATAGGCCCCCTCGACAATCTGAATTCAGTCGTCGTCAACACCATGCTTTTCGCCTTCGTGCCCATGCTGATGTTGCGGGAGAATGGCGAGCGGACAGCGGTGTTCGTTCGCGCCGGGCGGATATTCGCATCCATTCTGGCCGCCGCCAGCGCGCTGGTGGCGATCTTTGCCGGGCCGCTT
>DAIDJK010000087.1 GCA_027450225.1 Bryobacterales bacterium
GCATTTCTCACACTCTTTCGTGGCGAGGCGCGCGAAGCTCAGCGCGCGGAGGCGTATTTGAAACAATCCGTTGAGCACGGTGAGCGAGCGCAACGACGTAGACGGGGCCTTATCGCGCGCCGCAGCAGAAAGAGTGTGAGAAATGCGCGCTAGCGCGGCAGCCAGCCCCTGATCACCGGATAGGCCGACTTGACGAAATCCACCGCCACCTTCTCCGCTTGGGCGGTACTTCCCTGAACCGGAACCACCACGCGAACCAGCGAAGTATCGCTGCGGTGTTTGCGGATGGAGTCGGCCACCAGGTATAACTTGGCCGCGAACTCATCCGCGATCACCCGGCCCTGCGATTGATACCAGTAGAGAACTACGTCCTGATCTTCGCCGCGCGCAACCACATAGCGGTTGATGCGAATATCGTCGCCGCCCGCCATCACATCGATGCGGCTGCTTTCGCTTGGCTGCCATCCGGAGCCCGGCAGGCAGTTTTTCGGGGAATGCGGCGATTGTCCGGTGCGCTGTGTCTTGAAATAGGCGATGAAAAGGTTCGCCCCGCCTTCCGGACTCATATAGAAGCGATCCAAAGTGTCGTCCGCCCGCAGAACATCCAGAGTTTCCTTTTCCACCACGCCTTCCTGCGCCAGATACCAGCCGCCGAACACAGAGGGGAATTGCGCCAGCGGCTTCGCAAGCGGAGTGCTCTCGCCGTGCGATGCCGAATAGAAGAGCGCCGCCTGCGCGATCAGCGCGATCGACAGAACCCGCAGGTATTTGTTACGCGTGATGGAACCGAGGGTGTTGCCTGGCATTGTAAAGTCTTACTGCCTGTAGAAGGATCTGATGGAACATCGCCAGCAGCGCGAAGGCGATCATGAAGATCAGCCAGCCCTGCGCCTCGTGGAACATGCCTTCAGCCAGTTCGGGCTTGAACTGGGCGATGATGCCGGTAATCGTCACCCGGCCCGCATTGGCGGCTACAGCGATTGGAATGGTGGAAAGGAACAGCAGCACTCGAATCCAGGGCCGCTTCTCGCAAAAGTAGCCATATACCAGTGAGAGGAATGTAAGAGTCAGCAGCGAACGTATTCCGCTGCATGCTTCCACCACGTTCAGCTTCTGATTCGCGAGTTCTAATACGTTCCCCTCTCGTATCACGGGAATCTGCAACAGGGAGATCGCGTGTTCAGCCACCCGGCTGGCGAAAAGCTGCAGCGGAAACGTGATCTGGTTGTAGATTACGCCGGGAATGGGAATCATGAAGAACAGCAGAAACAACGGAAAGGCAAAAATCCTTACATACTCCACGCCTCCCAGCAGCAGCACCGAACCTATGATGCAGATAACGAACGAAGTCCGCGCCAGAAATAACTCAGCGCCCAGGGTCGCAATGTAGAGCTGTAGTCCGCTCCAGAGAACAATGGCAAGTCCCCACCAGTTAGGCTTGGGGACCTTATCGACAATCTGGTCCCGCTTCTTCCACGCGATATAACCCGCGATGAAAGGCACGAAGAACGCATGACCCAGATCCGGATCGTCATACCATTGCCGGGCAAGGTAAGTAAGAACCGGGGCGTAGCAGATGAAAAGAAGGGCCGAGACCCATGCCAGCGTCGGCCAGGCAAGCGGACGCGAGGCTTTCGCCGCCCGTGGCGACCCGGTGATCGCTGGCGTCATTTACAGTAACCGATCATAGCATCGGAAGCGCCTGGCGCCTCCCGGCGTAGAGGCTACGAACGTTTTGTCGATTACACTGAAGACGTGATTCGCCTTGCGACCGCCACGGCGCTCCTCGCCGCCGCGATGGCTCAGGCCGCGATCCCCATCATGCCGCTGAAGGACATCCGCGCGGGAATGCACGGAGTCGGTAAGACGGTGTTTTCGGGAGACAAGGTCGAGGACTTCCAAGTCGAGATACTTGGCGTACTGGAAAACACGGGCCCGAAGCAAAACATCATCCTCGGGCGCCTGTCCGGCGGTCCGCTCGAACATACCGGCGTCATGCAGGGGATGAGCGGAAGCCCGGTCTTTATAGATGGCAAACTGATCGGCGCCGTAGCTCTGGCTTTCCCCTTTGCGAAGGACCCCATTGCGGGCATACGGCCCGTGGAAGAGATGTTTCGTGTGGGCGCGGCTCCGGCCGGAGCGCCCGCTTCCGGCGGCCGCGTCACGGACGATCTCGCCTCCCTCTTCCCAGCGCGGGCGCAGGCATCGGTGTCGGCATCCCAGTTCGGCGATATGCGGATGACCGAAGTCGCCACGCCTCTTTCGCTCAGCGGATTCACCGAGCGCGCCGTCGAGGAATTCGCGCCGAAACTGCGCGCGCTCGGTCTTGAGCCCCGCCAGGGCATCTCGCTCGGCGGCGCGCCGGTCAATCAGATGGGCGACCCTTCGAAGCTGCGTCCCGGGTCCATGATCAGCGTCGAACTGATGACGGGCGATATGAGCGTGGGCGCCGACGGAACTCTCACCTGCATCGATAACGGCAAGGTTTACGCCTTCGGACACCAGTTCCTCTCCATCGGCCCGACCGACATTCCCTTCACCCGTTCGGACGTAATTACGCTGCTGGCGAACGTCAACACTTCCTTCAAGATCTCTTCCGCTCGCGAACTGATGGGCGTCATATCGCAGGACCGCGATACCGCCATCACGGGCAAACTGGGCGCGCGGGCCACCATGCTGCCCCTCGATATCTCGGTCACTCAGGACACCAGGCGTGTCGACGCCTATCACATGCAGATGGTGAACGACCGCTTTCTTTCGCCCTTCCTGCTGCAGATGAGCGTGCTTTCCGCCATCGACGCGACGGAAAGGTCGCTCGGCGCGTCCAGCATAGTGGTGCGCGGCGATATCGAATTCGAGAACCGCAAGGAGATGGTGCAGCTTCGCAATATCTATGCCGCCGATGCCGGCGCGGCCACGCAGGCCGCCACCTCCACCGCCGTACCGCTCGCCTATCTCATGCAGGGCGGCTTCAACGCTCTCAAGATCAGGCGCATCTCGCTCAATCTCGAATCGATCGACCGCAAGAAGGAAATGAACATCGGACAGGTTTATCTCTCGCGCAAGCAGGCGCGTCCGGGCGACGCCATCGAGATCATGACGCTGCTAGAAGGCGAGAATGGCGCCGAAGCGACGCGCACCCTGCATTACAGAATCCCGCTGGGTACGGCGCCCGGAACGCTGTATTTCACCGTGGCCGACGGTACGCAGACCAGCCTCGCCGAACTCCGCCAGATCATCGGCGAAACTCCGCATTCGCCCGAGCAGTTGATTTCCACCGTCAATCGCCTGCGGCCGAGCGACAAAGCTTATGTTCGCGTCTGGCGCGCCGAACCCGCCTTTGAAGTGGATGGCGAAGAACTGCCTGATCCGCCGCCCTCGCTCGCTCTCGTACTCGGCAGCACGCAGGCCATGTCGCAGAACCGCAATTCCGCAATCTCCGAACTGGTGATCGACGCCGGTCAGACCATGATCACAGGCTCGA
>DAIDJK010000088.1 GCA_027450225.1 Bryobacterales bacterium
GGAAAATGATCGGCATACAGATCGGCGCTGTTTCGTTCGTTGATGAGGGCGTCGAGCCGGTTCTGGAGATCCTGCAGAGCAAAGCGCACGTGAACACGCTGTTCATAGCTGCGTTCACCTATGGCCGCGGCATCGCAGGGCGTCAGATTCCCGGCCAGCCCTTGCCGGACCATGGGAAACAGCAATACGATACGGCGACTTTCCACGGGGGCAGCTACACCGCCATCCACCCCCGATATTTCTCCAATGTGCCGATGCGCGAGGTACGCGCGCCGGATCTGGGGACTTTCGATGTGTTCGAGGTCGTTTTGCCCGCGGCAAAGAAGCGGGGCATGAAATCGATCGCGTGGTTCGAAGACGTTTTTCGGCCTGATATTCCCGGCGTTCAGGACCTGCAGGAGAAGGATCTGCATGGACGCAATGCAACCACGCTCTGCTTCAATAACCCAAACTACCGGAATTTTCTGCTCGATCTCGTGGAGGACTACGCGCGATCCTGGGATCTCGACGGCATCATGTGGGGCTCCGAGCGGCAGGGCGCTTTCGCCAATGCGCTTGGCTCGAAGCATGGAGCATCGCCGGGCGACCCTGGCCGGGTCACCTGCTTCTGTCAGTACTGTCAAAAGCGAGGACAACAGGCGGGTATCCGTTTCGATCGTGTCCAGGCAGGGTTCACCGAACTCGAGCGGTTCGTACGTTCGAGCCGCGAAGGCGCCAAACCGGTCGACGGCTACTACGTGGAACTCTGGCGGCTGATGCTGCGGTATCCGGAGATGCTCGCCTGGGAGAACCTCTGGCATGACAGCCTTCGCGATACTTACAAAGTCATCTACACGAAAGTCAAATCGATCAAGCCCGAAATGGGCGTCGGCTGGCACATATGGCACAACAATTCGTTCAGCCCAATCTATCGGGCGGAGCAGGACCTGCGCGTCCTCAGCTCTTATTCTGATTTCCTGAAAATTGTCATCTACCACAATGTAGCGGGCGAACGCATGGCGCAGTACATCGCCAACGTAGACCAGACGGAATTCGGGGGCGTTCCGAAAGAGGAACTGCTCCGTTTCCACTATGATGTGCTTGGCTATAAAAATGAGGGATCGATCGACAGTATCCCGCATACAGGTTTTTCCGCCGATTATGTTTATCGGGAAACGCGCCGCGCGCGCGCCGGCCTGAATGGGACGAAGACACAGCTATGGCCGGGAATCGATATCGATATCCCGACTGCGGCCGATCATAGTAAGTGCACTCCCGAAGGTACGCGTCAAGCGGTGCTTGCGGCTTTTCATGGCGGCGCCGATGGCGTCATCCTGTCGCGCAAGTATTCGGAGATGAAACTGACAAATCTCGCCGGGGCCGGAGCGGCCATCCGCGAACTCGGACTCGCCTGACGAGATTTTCGCCCGGAGGTCTGCTCTTTCGACCATAGTTCTATTTAAATCTGCCTGACAGGTAGTTTAGAACCGACTCGCGATCTTCATCTTTCAGCGGGGCGCCCCATCGAATCATCTTGTTCAATTCCGCATCCCAGCGTGCGCGGCTTAGCCGCTGCTGCTCCATCATGTGTTCGTCATGGCATCCGAAGCAGGCCGTTTTGTAGGCCGCGGGAGGCTGCTCCGGTGGCCCGCCAGCTGGCCCATCGCTGACAGGCGCCTGATTGGAGATGGTGATCGTCCTGGGCTGCGCCACATTCCAGAGATAGCCCGATGGATTCCACGCTTGCTCGAGCGGTTGCGTCTGCCCGGCTTCATTGGTGGTGCGCGCCATCAAGGTATATTGCCCTTGCATTGCGCGCCAATCCAGTTGCCACAGCCTCCAGCCATACTGCGTTTTCGGTCCGCCGAGTTTCGCAGGTCTCCACGTCTTGCCGGCGTCGGTCGAGACTTCCACCTTATTGACAGGCGAAGCGTTCGACCACTCGGCGCCCTGAACGCGCACTATTCCGGGCTTCGCCCAGTCGTTCGGAGACGCGATGACCGACTTCACGTTCAGGTTCGTCACCGGTACCATCGCCGCCGGGTCGACCGCCGTTCCCGGCGCAACGGGTTGCGTCGGGTGGCGATAAGCCGATTTCATCCAGAAGCCGTCAAATTCGCGGTCCAGCACCTCGATGTGTTGAAGCCATTTCACCCACGAGTCGGATGCCCAGCCCGGCGCGATCACCCGCAGAGGGAATCCGTGCTCCATGGGCAGCGGTCCGCCGTTCATCTCGTAAGCCAGCAGCGTGTCCGGGTGAAGCGCTTTGGCGCGCGTGATCGAGCGCTGGAAATCCGGCATCTTCCCGAGCGGAACATCGGCTCCGTCGAAAAGAATCTCTTTCGCCGAGTCCTGCACGCCGGCCTTCTGCAGCACGTCGCGTAACCGCGCACCCGCCCATCGTCCATTCCCTACCGATCCGAACGCCCACTGCGTTCCGGCCACCCGCGGCTGGTAGAAGCTTCTGCCATTGCCCGCGCATTCGAGCACCGCGACGAGTTCCACTCGTGGAAGCCGCTTCAAATCGTCCATGGTGATCGTCATTGCGCGATCCACCTTCCCGTCGATCTTTAGACTCCACTCGCTCAACTTCACAGTGGGCATGTAGGTGTGAGTCCGGACGAAGAACCGGTCGACAGGGGTGATCCACTCCGTGAACCCATCGAGCGGCATCTCGATATCCTCGGGCTGGGGTGAATGCACGATCATGCGGGACCGGTCCGCCGTGTCGGCGGCTCCAATGGAACGGGGAAGGATCGCGCCTGCCGCGCTCGCCAGTAATGCTCGTCGGCTGATTCTCATGGAATTCCTCGTTATCGTTTCTCTGCTCTTCACACCAGCAGCCTCGTCAAGATCCAGCCTCCGGAGACCAGACCGGTAAATATGATGAGCGCCAGAATCAGGGGCCTGACGCCCGCCGTCTTCAGTTGATTCCAGCGCGTCGCCATTCCCAAAGCGAACATGGCGCTCGACAGCAGTACCGTGTCGAGATCAATAAGAACAGATCGCATTGCGGAAGGCAACTTTACAAACGATTGCGCGACAATCACCGCCCCAAACCAGAACACAAACCACGGATGGCGAATTTCGCCGGATGCCGACGCCCCGGATCTCTTCCTCAGGCGCCCGATGATGAGCAACACCGGGGCCAGTAAAAGCACCCGCAGCATCTTTGTGATTACCGCCGTATCGCTGGCAGCCTGGCTGACTGCGCGCCCGGCGGCAAGCGCCTGTGCCACCTCATGCACAGTCGCGCCCGTATAGACGCCAAATTGCCGCTCCGTGAATCCCGAGTGCAAATAGAGAAACGGATAGAGAAACATTGCCGCGGTGCCGAAAACCACCACCGTGGCCACCGCCACGCTTACCTTATGCGATTCGCTTTCGATCACGCGATCCGTCGCCAGCACCGCGGCCGCTCCGCAGATGCCGCTGCCCGCGCTCACCAGCAGCGCTGTGTCGCTGTCCAGGCCCAGAACTCGCGTGCCAAGCCAGTATCCGATTCCGAGAACGCCGCTGATGACAGTCATATCCACCAGCAGCGCGCGCGGCCCGAGGTTCGCCAGATCCCGGACGCTAAGCCGGACGCCGTAAAGGATGATGCCGAGGCGCAGAAGATTCTGCTGGCTGAACCGCAGCCCCGGATGCATCCGGCCGAGCGCTTTGGCAGGCGCCAGATTGCCCACGGCCATACCAGCCAGAATCGCCAGCGTCAGCGCGCTGAGTTGTATCTGGCGATTCCACGGCAACTGGGCCGCGTATACGGCCAGCAACGCAGCGCCCGCGCACAAACCGGCGCCGGACAGGAATCCCCTGCCTGTCCTGGGAAAGTTGAAGGACATGTTGATCCCAGATTAGGCGCGCGGTATTGCATAAGTAAAACGGATAATTCCGATTAGCTTGTTCGGTAAAACCGATTTAACATTCAGGTATGCAGATCACGCTTCGCCAGCTCGAGATCTTCGCCGCCATCTGTCAGGAAGGCGCAATCACGCGGGCCGCCCACCGTATCGGCCTTTCCCAGGCCGCCGCCAGCCAGGCCCTTGCGGAACTGGAAAACCAGTTGCAGCGCCGTGTGTTCGATCGGAAAGGCCGCCGTCTCATTCAGAACGCGGCGGGCGCAGACCTGTTGCCCGTCGCGATCGGCGTGCTCGACAGGGTTCGCGAGATCGAGCGCGGCGCCCGCACTCCCGCCGTGAACATTCGGCTTTCCGCCAGCCTCACGGTCGGAAATTACATGCTGCCCTCTTTCATCGGGCGCTTCGCCAGGAGCCGCGCTGGCGCCCACATTGAGATGGACATCGGAAATACCGAACAGGTGGTCTCATCGGTACAGAGTTTCGAAAGCGATGCCGGCTGGATTGAAGGACGCCTTCACCATCCTGACCTGCGTCTCTTCCCATGGCGTGAGGATCGGCTGGAGATCATTGCATCGCCAAAGCACCCACTCGCCGGGCGTAAAGCCACTCCCGCCGCGCTCGCGCAACAACCCTGGGTGCTTCGCGAGAAGGGTTCCGGCACGCGCGAAGTTTTTGAAGAAGCCATTGCGGGCAAATTCACCGTGGAACGCGCGTCGGTTCAAATGGGAGGCATCGACGCCGTGAAGCGGGCAGTCATGACCGGAGTCGGCCTCGGCTGCGTTTCCCGTTCTGCCATCGAACTGGAACTGAAAGCCCGGCAACTCGCAGTCGTGCACGCCCCATGGCTCGACCTTCGGCGTCAGATCGTACTTGTCATCCATCGCCAGAAGTATCTGGGCCACGGCTTACGCGAGTTTCTGGAATTTTGTGGCGTGAAGCTTCCGAAAGGCGCCGCTTAGCAGCTCACAACGCCCGCACCGCCGCCTCAATCTCAGCCGCCACCGCGGCGTAATCGTCGCCTTCCGGCCGCATCGCCTTCCCGAACCTCACATATGCCCGTCCCGGTCTGGCGAACTTCGCATCCTTGTGTAACACGCCTTCAAGGCCCTCAAGCCGCACCGGGACCACCGGAACACGCAACCTCGACGCGAGCATTCCCACGCCCGGCTGAAACCGAATGATCTCGCCCTTGTCCGTCCGCTTGCCTTCCGGGAATATCAGAATCGAATACCCGTCGGACATCAGATCCCCGGCATAGCGCAGGGCATCGCGCGCTCCCGCTTCCCGCTGTGGCAGCGGAAAGGCGTTGAACACCAGCACGGACAGCAAATACATCAGCCCTTCGCGAAACCGCTGGCCGAAGCTGTGCCGCTCAGGATGGAACCACGCGTCGAAAAACTCTTTCGACATCGCGGGCGCGGCCCTGTACCGCCAACGCGGCGGCAGCGCACGGAAGATCGCCGGCACGTCGAAATGGCTCTGGTGATTCGACGCAAAGATCACCGGCCCCTTCAGGTCCCGCAGATTTTCCAGTCCTTCCACGCGAATCCACGCGAATGCGCGCGCCAGCGGCAGCACCAGCCCAGGCAGCGCAAGACGCCGAACAGCTCGCGCGGCGCCATGCCGGCTCCATTCCGGAAAGTCGAAATCTTCAACAGCGGGCGCGCTCGCCGGGTGTGCGTGGACCAGATCCGCCACCGTTTTTGCATTCGCAAACTGCGCCTCATCCAGACTCACGCCCGCGCGCTGCTCCAGTTCCATCAGCAGTTGAATCCGGTCGAGAGAACTTAAGCCCAGCCCATCGAGCGAGCTTGCGCCCGTAATCTCACGGCCACCCGTGTAGCGGCGCAGAATCTCTTCCACCGTATTCGCCTTGTCGGATCCAGCAGCAGATCCCTGCGCCACTGCCGCGCCATTCACCCACTTCGCCACTTCACCGCGCCGCAGCTTGTTCGTTCCCGACGTTCGCGGCAGCGTCTCGCCAGGCCAGATCGAAAATGCGCGCACTCGCTGATGCGGTTCCAGCTTCGCGTTCGCCGCATCCACCACATGCTCCGCGTCCACCCCCGGCTCCAGCGCCAGCACCGCATGCACCTGTTCACGCGATCCCTGTTTCGCCGCCACCACGGCGGATTCCCGCACGCCAGGCTGCGCATTCAATGCGCGTTCCACATCTTCCGGAAACACATTCAGCCCATCGGGCGAAACGATCATTTCCTTCTTGCGGCCCAGAATCCGCAGCCGTCCATCGGCGTCCATTTCGCCGATGTCGCCCGTGTGCAGCCAGCCTTCGGCATCGCGAATGTCCTGCCCGGCTGGCGCCCCGCCGTTCTCGCCCGTGAAATATCCAGGCGTCACATTCTCGCCGCGCAGCAGAATCTCGCCGTCCGGCGCGATCCGAATCTCCACGCCGCCAATCGGTTTCCCCACCGTCCCCGCCCGCGTCTCGAAAGGATGATTCAACGTCGCCACCGGAGCCGTCTCCGTCAGCCCATAGCCCTGAATCACCACATAGCCCAGCTTGCGCCAGAACTTTTCCAGCTCCGGATCGAGCGGCGCCGCGCCCACCACGAAACTCCAGAACTTCCACCCGAACCTGCGGTGCACGCGCCGGAACTGCCACCAGCTTC
>DAIDJK010000089.1 GCA_027450225.1 Bryobacterales bacterium
CTTATTATCATTCACTCGACTGGTAGGGCGAGCCGGTCGCGGCACAGAGCGATTCTTCGATCGATTTTGCGGCCCCGCCTGTGGCCTCGCTGGCTCCGCCACCTGTGCCCGGTGGCGGACGCGGAAGGGGCGGCCGTCCGCCGAGGATTCCGTGGTCGGCGCGGTGGGAAGGCTCGCTGATTCCTCCGGCCAGCGGCACATATCTTTTCACGCTGAATTCTTCGGGTACCGCGAAACTTGTGGTCGGCGGCAGAACGGTGGTGGACATTCCGCATCAATCGGGCGCAGTCACGGTGCAGGGAGTCGCGGAACTGAAAGCAGGCGAGGCTGTTCCGGTGCAGATCGAGTGCGCGAACACGCCAGGATTCCATGTGGGCTGGCAGACGCCGGATCAGGACCTGCTGGCGCCCGCGGTGAGTGCGGCAAAGGCGGCCGATGTCGCCATCGTGTTCGCGGGCGAGCGCGCCGGCGAAGGATATGACCGCACGGGGCTGCATTTGCAGGGCGATCTCGATCGCGTGATTGACGCCGTGGCTTCGGCGAATCCGAAGACGATCGTTGTCCTGAATACCGCCGGGCCGGTTGCCATGCCGTGGCTCGACAAGGTGAGCGGCGTGGTCGAGGCGTGGTATCCGGGGCAGTTCGATGGCCAGGCGATCGCGGCGCTGCTGTTCGGCGATGCGAATCCTTCAGGCCGGCTGCCGATGACGTTCCCGAAAGACGAGACGCAGGGTCCGGCGACGAAAGCCGACGAGTATCCCGGCGATGGGAAGAACGCGAATTACTCGGAAGGCGTGTTCGTGGGCTATCGCTGGTATGACGCGAAGGATCAGGTCCCGATGTTTCCGTTCGGCTACGGGCTTTCGTACACGACTTTCGCCATCGGCGGCGGACGCGTGGAACACAAGTCCGGCAACGAGGCCAGCGTGAGGGTTCGGGTGACGAATTCGGGCAAGCGCACAGGCGCGGAAGTGGTGCAGCTTTACGTCGCGTTTCCGAAAGAAGCGGCCGAGCCGCCGCGCCAGCTGAAGGGCTTCGAACGCGTGGATCTGAAGCCGGGCGAGAGCCGGATGGTGACGATGAAGCTGGACGGCTCCTCGCTGCGCGCGTGGGACGAAGGCGCGCATGGCTGGAAGGTGTATCCGGGCAAATACGACGTCGAAGTCGGAAGTTCTTCGCGGGACATTCGCTACCGGGGCTCGTTCACGATCGCGAAATAGCGTGGGAATCGACTAATGCGGAACTGCGGCGGGCACTGAGTGTGACTGCCGCAGAAACGCGCCGGTGTGGGACTGTTCCACCAGTTCAATCTGTTCCGGCGTTCCTTCGGCCACGATGCGGCCGCCCGCTTCGCCGCCCTCGGGGCCCATGTCGATGATCCAGTCGGCCGCGCGGATCACGTCGAGGTTGTGCTCGATCACCAGCAGCGATCCGCCGTTGTCGATCAGGCGTTCGAAAGCGGCGAGCAGCTTCCGGATGTCGTCGAAGTGGAGCCCGGTGGTGGGCTCGTCGCAGATGAAGAGCGTGCCTTCGTTGCTCGATTGCGCCAGATGCGCGGCGAGTTTCACGCGCTGGGCTTCGCCGCCCGAGAGCGTCGTCGCCGACTGGCCGAGCCGCAGATAACCGAGACCCACCTCATCCAGCAGCTTCAGCCGGGTGACGAGGCGCGCCGAGTCGTGAAAGAAGCCGATCGCCTCGCGCACCGTAAGGTCGAGAACTTCGTGGATGTTCAGGCCTTTGTAACGGATATCGAGAATGCTGCTCTTGTAGCGCGTGCCCTTGCATTCGTCGCAGACGAGTTCGACGTCCGCGAGGAACTGCATTTCAACGGTTACGGTTCCATCCCCCTGGCAGGTTTCGCAGCGGCCGCCGGGCACGTTGAACGAGAAATGGCCGGCGGTGTAGCCGCGCTTTTCGGCCTCGCGCGTGGCGGCGAAAAGGCCGCGGACGAGATCGAAGCCCTTGATGTAGGTGATCGGGTTGGAGCGCGGCGTGCGGCCGATGGGCGTCTGGTCGATCATCACCACGTCCTTGATGAGATCCGCGCCATCGAGGCGGGTGCAGGTCATGCGCGGAGACTCATCGGGCTGCGTGTCCTCTTCGGCTTGTGCGGAAGCAGCCCCGCGATGCAGCTTCGCCTGCAGCGAGTTGTAGATCACGTCGTGCACGAGCGTGGATTTACCGGAGCCCGAGACGCCGGTGACTACGGTCATCATGCCCAGCGGCACTTTTACGTCGATACCTTTCAGGTTGTGCACGCGCGCGCCCACGATGCGCAGCACATTGCCTGGCTTCACGCGCCTGCGATGTTTCGGCGCGGTGACCAGCAACTCGCCGCGCAGGTAACGGCCGGTGAGCGAGCCGTTCTTGTCCGCAAGAAGCGCGGCGTAATCGCCTTCGAAAACGATGTTGCCGCCGTGCTCGCCCGCGCCGGGGCCGAGATCGACCACATGATCGGCCGCGCGCATCACTTCGGGATCGTGCTCAACCACGAGGATGGTGTTGCCGATATCGCGCAGCTCGGAAAGAATGCGGACCAGACGCGCGGTATCGCGGCTGTGCAGGCCGATGGAGGGTTCATCGAGCACGTAACACGCGCCCACCAGCCGCGAACCGAGGCAGGTGGCGAGCTGGATACGCTGCGCTTCGCCGCCGGAAAGCGTGGAAGACAGGCGTTCGAGCGTGAGGTATTCGAGACCGACATCGTTCAGGAACTTCAGCCGCTGCTGGATCTCGACCAGGATCTTGCCCGCGATGCCCGCCTCCTCCGGCGTGAGTTCCAGGTTCCCGAAAAAGCTATGCGCCTCCGCGATGTTCATGCGCAGCGCTTCGGCGATGGTTTTCTCGCCCACGCGAACGTACAGCGCCTCCTGGCGGAGGCGCGAGCCGTGGCAATCCGGGCAGCGCGCATAGCCGCGGTAACGGCTCAGGAATACGCGCACGTGCAGCTTGTACTTTTTCGTATCGAGGAAGCTGAAGAACTGGCGGACGCCGTCGATTTTGCGGTCGCCTTCCATGACGAGCCGCTGCTCTTCTTCGCTGAGATCGCAGAACGGGACGTTGAAGCGGACGCGGCCTTTCGCCTGGCGTTTAAAGTCGGCGTACCATTCGGCGCCTTTGGGCTTCGTCCAGGGCTCCACGGCGCCATCGTCGAGCGTGAGGCCGCGGTTCGGAACAATCAGGTCCGGTGAGTAATCGATGGTGTTGCCGAAACCCTGGCAGCGCGGGCATGCGCCGGCGGGGCTGTTGAAGCTGAACAGGATGGGCTCGGGCTCGCGGAATTCGATTTCGTCGTACTTGCAGATGAAGCGCTCGCTGTAGCGCCGGCGCTCGCCGGTGCGCGCGTTCTCGAAAATCGCCTCGCCGGATTCGCGATAGCAGGCCTCCACGGTATCGACGACTCTCTGGTGCGAATCGGGCGCGATGGAGAGGCGGTCGGCGAGGATGAAGACCGGCTCGTTCCAGTTGATATCGAGCAGCGATTCGGGCGTGGAGAATTCGAACGTATTGCCCGACTGCCAGAGCCGGTTGAAGCCGCGCGAGCGCAGCTCGGCCAGACGTTCTTTGGGCGCCGCGCCCGCTTCGTGGCGGACGGGAAACAGCACGAAATAGCGCGTGCCTTCCGGATCGGCCAATAGTTCGCGCGCGACCTGATCGACCGTGTCTTTCTGAACGCGGCGCCCGCAGGAAGGGCAGTAAGTGCGTCCGGCGCGCGCCCAGAGCAGACGCATGAAATCGTAGATTTCGGTGGAAGTGGCGACCGTGGAGCGCGGGTTGCGCGTGGAATTCTTCTGCCGGATGGCGATGGCGGGCGCAATGCCCTCGATCTCATCCACCGCCGGCTTTTCCATGCGCTCGAGGAACTGGCGCGCGTAAGCCGAGAGCGATTCCACATACCGGCGCTGCCCTTCGGCGTAGATGGTGTCGAAGGCGAGCGACGATTTTCCGGAACCCGACACGCCGGTGACCACCGTGAGGCGGTTGTGGGGAATCGACAGGCTGAGGTTCTTGAGATTGTGCAGGCGTGCGCCGCGGACAACAATCTCGCCGGAGTTGGAAGTAGCGCTCAAGAGGATTGGATGCCGCGGAAATCCGGAAAGGATGGGCTAAGTCCAGTTTAGCAACGGGACGGCAGCCACTGTTGCCGGATTGGACCGCTGGCGCAAAAGCAAACTGCGGTTAGAATCGACGTTGGCCCGGCCGCCGTTTCGAAGCATGGTTCACCGTCCAGTCCGCTCGGCGGCGCTGTTTCTGGCCGCTGCCGGCGTGCTGCGCATTTTGGTTTGTGATGGCGTGGCTGGCGTTCCCCAGGGACACAGGCCCGCAACATGTGGCGCGCATCGCGCTCGCGCTGGTGTGCGCAGCGGCGCTTGTGTGGCTGAACCGCAGATTTTTGGTCCGGGATGGCATCCGCGTGTCCGCGCTGGGGCTCGGCATCCGGCGGTTTCCATTCCTGCTTGCGGGGGCGCTGCTGATGACCGTGGTACTGGGGGTTGTGGCCGGCGTGCTCTCGCTGACGGCGCCATTTCATTGGAAGCCGGGAAGCCTGAGCTGGAGCGGCCTCGGCTGGTGCGCGGCCGAGTATTTCGCGGGCAACGCGGGCGAGGAACTGATGTTCCGGGCTTATCTGCTGCTCGCCATGCAGAGGGCGTTCGGAACGGCGCCCGCGCTGGTGATCGTGAGCCTGCTGTTCGGCCTGTTTCATCTGCCCGGCCTCTCCGGAGTTGTCGCGGTGAAGATGATCTGCACGACAGGCGTGTGGTCGCTTGTCTTCGCGCTCGGTTTTCTGAAAACCGGATCTCTCTGGACCGCGATCGGGCTGCACGCATTCGGCAACACGCTGTTGCATCGCGTGATGGGGATGTCCGGGGACGAAAGCCTTTTCCGGGCCGATTTCCGGGCGCCGCTCCCGAACGGTTACGGCGACCCCGGGTTCCTGACCTTTGCCGGCGTCACCCTGTTCACGGCAGTTTGCCTGTTCCTGTGGCGGGGCCGGACGGCGCAGGAAGCCAGAATAGCGGCCGGCGCCTGAAATTCCTGGTGCGCGAACCCGGCGGGTCACCCGCGACGGGAAATTTTATTTGCCAGCGGTTTCAATAGCTTGCAGGCCGCTTTCCCCGGTCTTTGGCATTTGCTCATGCTAGCTTTGGACCGCAAGAGCGAGCCCGGCTGCCTGAAGTTGTTCCTCAAGCTGACCTGATGCCCCTCCTATGAAATCCTTCCCGCCTCCACAGTGAGGCGTTCCTTTCCATCGATACCGGGCTCGCTCTCGTCAATCACATCGCGGTAAACGCCCATCAGCTCCCGGATGTCCGCGATGTCCGCCGGACGGCAGTTCATCAGCGGCGGTCGCACCGGCCCGGCCGTCATTCCCAGAATTTCCATCGCTTCCTTCATCACCGCCACTTCATAGCCCTTCGCGCGGTCGCGAATGGCGTAGAGAGGATGGACGTAATGCGCCATCAGCTTGTCGAGCGCGGCGAAATCGCGCTTCATGCCGGCGCCGGCCAGTTCGAGCGAAAGGCGCGGAGCGATGTTTGAGATGCTCGACGTGAATGCCTGCACGCCCGCGGCGAAGTAAGTCGGCACGCAGTCGTCGCCCAGGCCGCCAAGCCATGCCAGCCGGTCGCCGTTGTAGCTCATGATGCGCTGGTACTTGCGTCCATCGCCCTGGCCGTCTTTCCAGGCGGCCAGCGTGGGAACGCGGTCCGCCAGCTTCGCCACTTGCTGGGGCGAGAAGACGGCCCAGTCCCGGCTGTAGACCATCAGCGGAAGCGGCGTGGCCTGGCCGATCGCTTCGTAATAGTGGAAGAGGCCTTCCTCCGGCGCATGGCTGTAGTAAGGCGGCAGAACCAGGATGCAATCGGCCCCGGCGCGCTGCGCGCGGCGCGCGATATCCGAGCCGATGATGGAGTTGTAACCCGTGCCGGCCACTACCGGCATGCGGCCGGCCACGGCTTCCACGGTGACTTTGACGACGCGTTCGATTTCTTCGGGCGTCATCGAATAAACCTCGCCCGTTCCGCCTGCCGCCACCATGGCGCAGAACGGAAAACGCGACATCTGGTCGACGTTCTCGGCCAGGGCGTCGAGATTCAGCGAAAGGTCCCGATGGAAGGGCGTCACCGGAAAACCAAAAACGCCGGTAAGCTTCGAAGCGAATTGTCGCGGAGTCATAGGAACCGTTTTATCACGGGAAAAAAGGCGGTACGCGCCGCGCGCGCGTCCGCAGCCGCTGCGCGGGGTGAACGCGCGCCGCATGCTGAAACATTCCCGCCGCCGAATGTTTCCTGCGTAACATAATGGTTCCTGGTGACTACCCCGCGCTTCCGCTTCGCCGATTTCTTCGCCGGCATCGGCGGCTTTCGCGTGGCGCTCGAAAAGCTCGGCGGAAAGTGCGTCTTCTCCTCGGAATGGGACCGCTATTCGCGCCAGACGTACGAGCGCTGGTACGGCGAAACCCCGGAAGGCGATATCCGTCTGATCGCGCGCAATGCGGCGGCGATTCCGGATTTCGATCTGCTCGCGGCGGGGTTCCCCTGCCAGCCGTTCTCGATCGCCGGCGTATCGAAGCGCGGCAGCCTCGGCATGGCGCACGGTTTCCGCTGCCAGACGCAGGGCAATCTGTTCTTCGAACTCTGCGGGATTGTCAGCGCAAAGCGGCCCGCCGTGCTGCTGCTCGAAAACGTGAAGAACCTGAAGTCGCATGACCGGGGCCGCACGTGGAGCGTTATCGAAGAGCGCCTGAAGTCACTCGGCTACTGGGTATTCGATCGCGTGATCGACGCCTCGGGCTGGGTGCCGCAGCATCGGGAGCGCATCTATATCGTCTGTTTCGACCAGCGGCGCTTTGCCGCGCAGCCGGATTTCGAATTTCCGTCGCCGCCGCCGGCGCGGCCACGGCTGGCCGACATTCTTGAACCCGCGCCGGATGCCCGCTATACGCTGTCCGAGCACCTGTGGAAGTATCTGCAGGCGTATGCGGAAAAGCATCGCGCGAAGGGCAACGGTTTCGGGTTCGGGCTGATCGATCCGGCGGGCATTTCGCGCACTCTGAGCGCGCGGTATCACAAAGACGGCTCGGAGATTCTGGTTCCGCAGGACGGAAGACCGCCGCGCCGCCTCACGCCCGCCGAATGCGCGCGGCTGATGGGCTTCGACGATCCGCGGCATCGCGTGCAGGTGGTTTCCGATACGCAGGCGTACCGGCAGTTCGGCAACGCGGTGGTGCCGAAGGTGGTGGAAGCTCTTGGAGAGCGAATCCTTCAATCCGCGCGGTGGTCGATGAACCACTGCTGAGCATCGACGCCCCCGTCGGACGCCGCGGGCGCGAATCTGTACGTGCCATCCGGACGGCCGATACGCACATTGCGATCGTCTTCCAGCAGTTTGCCGAGCACCACGTCCCGCAGATGCCGCCGGATCTTCCGGTCCGCGATGGGAAACAGCAGTTCCACCCGGTGATCCAGATTGCGCGGCATCAGGTCCGCGCTGCCCGAATAGACTTCCTCGTCGCCGCCATTGCGGAAGTAGTAAATGCGGCTGTGCTCGAGGAAGCGCCCGACGATGCTGCGCACGGTGATGGTGTCGCTCACGCCCGGCAGGCCGGGCCGCAGGCAGCAGAGGCCGCGCACGATCAGATCCACCTTCACGCCGGCGCGCGAGGCTTCATAGAGCAACTGGATCATCTGCTTGTCTTCGAGCGCATTCATCTTGAAGATCAGGTGCCCGTTCGCGCCGTGCCCGATTTCGCGGCGGATCAGCGCGGCAATGCGATCGCGCATCGTCACCGGCGCCACCAGCAGCTTCCTGTAATCCGCCTTCTTCGAATAGCCCGTGAGCGAGTTGAACAGATCGGTCGCGTCCGCGCCCAGGTCGTCATTGCAGGTGAAGAAGCTCAGGTCCGTATAGAGCCGCGCCGTGGTCACGTTGTAGTTACCGGTGCCCAGATGCAGGTAACGCCGGATGCCGTCATGTTCGCGGCGCACGATCAGCGCGATTTTGCAGTGCACCTTCATCCCCACCACTCCGTAAACCACGTGAACGCCCTCGCGTTCGAGCGCCCGCGCCCATTCGATGTTGCTCTCTTCATCGAAGCGCGCCTTCAGTTCCACCAGCACCGCCACCTGCTTGCCGTTCTCCACCGCGTCGAGCAGCGTCTGCACCACCGGCGAATTCTTGCCGACCCGATAGAGCGTCATCTTGATGGCGAGCACCTCGGGATCGGACGCCGCCGCCTTCAGCAGATCCACCACCGGCTGGAACGACTGGTACGGGTGCTGCAGCATGCGCGGCTGTTCGCGGATCATGGCGAAGATATCCTGCAACTCGTCGAGCCGCCCCCAGGCGGGCGTCGCCGGATCGAACGGCGCGTCTTTCAGATCGGGACGTTCGAGCAGGGTCAGCTGCCGCAGCCGCGTCAGATCCAGCGGGCCTTGAACGCGGTCCACATCCTCGGCATCGGCGCCCAGGTTTTCCAGCAGAATCGAGAGCGCCGAATCGGAGATGGCCGCATGGGTCTGAATGCGAACCGGCTTGCGGAAGCGCCGCCGCCATACCGCCTCTTCCACCGTCTCCAGAAGGTCGTCGCTTTCCAGTTCCTTGATGGCCACTTCGGCGTCGCGCGTCACATGGAACGCATGCGATTCGGCGATTTTCCAGCCGGGGAAAAGCGATTCGAGATTGGCCGCGATCACCTCTTCGATCCAGACGAACTTCTGCCGGGGCGGCGCGCCGGCCCTGCGTCTGCCGGGCGGCGCCGGTACCGAGACCAGCGGGGGCAGCGAGTCCGGCACTTTCACGCGCGCGAAACGCACGTCGGAATGGTTCAGCAGCACCGCCAGATTCACGCTCAGGTTCGAGATATGCGGAAAGGGCCGGCTGGGGTCGAACGCCAGAGGCGTCAGCACCGGGAAGATGGTCTGTTCGTAGTAGCCGTTCACCGCGGCGCGTTCGCGGTCATCGAGCGAAGCGTAGTCCGTGATGTAGATTCCGTTGCTTTCCAGTTGCGGCATCAGCTCGCGATGCAGGCAGCCGTACATGCTGTGGATGAGCGGACCGAGAGCTTCGCGCACGTTCCCGATCTGCTGTTCCACGGTCTCGCCATCGATGCTGAGGTCCGTGCTGCCCGCGGCGAGTTTCTGCTTCAGGGCCGCCATCCGGACCATGAAAAATTCGTCGATATTGGAGCTGACGATGGAGAGGAACTTGACGCGCTCCAGCAGCTTGTTTTCCGGATCGAACGCTTCGTCGAGAACGCGGCGCTGGAACTCGAGCAGACTCAGTTCGCGGTTGAAGTAAAGCGAGGGGTCGTCGAGCGAGGCGTCGTCAAACCTTCCGGCAATGGGTTCCCCGGCGCCGTCTGCCGCCGGCCCGGAGGCGTCATTTCCGGTCTTCCGCGTTCTTTTCATCGCTCTTTTGCGGCCTGTTTTGGCGGGGCTCGATTTGTGATGCACGGCGGATCAGGCGGCCAGCGTGCCGGGCGCGGGGGGAAGCGAAATGGTGAACGTCGATCCTTTGCCGAGGCGGCTGTCCACCTTGATGGTACCTTCCATACGTTCCACCACATGTTTCACGATGGATAATCCGAGCCCGGTGCCGCCCACCGCCCGTGAGCGCGCGCGGTCCACGCGATAAAAGCGTTCGAAGATGCGCGGCAGATCGTCGGAAGGAATGCCGCTTCCCGTGTCGGCGACCGAGATCAGGATGTGGCCGTCGGCGCCGCGCGACGCATCGATGCGCACCTCGCCGCCCGGCTTGTTGAACTTCACCGCGTTATCCAGCAGATTCACCAGCGCCTGTTCGAGGCGGATGGCATGGCCGATGACGACCGCGTCGGCCACGTCGCCGCGAACCACGGTGACGTTGCGGATGCGCGCTTCGGCTTCCACCGTCAGCAGCGCGGTGTTGATGGCCTCGCCGATGGAGATGGGGCCCGGTTCGGCGTCGCGGCGGCCGGATTCAAGGTCGGAGAGCGTCAGCAGGTCCGATGCGATGTTGTTCAGGCGGATGGCGTGCGCCTGAATGGTCTCGACGAAGCGGCGATTGTTCTCGGCGTCTTCGAGCGCGCCGGCCAGCAGTGTTTCGGCATAGCCGCGGATGGCGGTGAGCGGCGTGCGCAGTTCATGCGATACGTTCGCGACGAAATCGCGGCGAATGCGCTCCAGCCTCTCGAGACCCGTGATGTCGTGCAGGATCAGCAGCACGCCGCGGCCCGTGGGGATGGCGAGCGGCGCCGCGTAAGCTTCAAAGACGGAAGCCTCCGCGCCCGGCAGCGTGAAGCGCGTTTGCACCGGCTCGCCCGATTGCAGCACGCCGGAGATCAGGCTGAGAAATCGCGGATCGCGCACCAGACCGACGATCGGCATATTCTCGGCCACCGGCTGCTTCAGGCCCAGCGCGGTGGAGAACGCCTGGTTGCAGAACAGCACGCGCATTTGCGCGTCCACGGCCAGAACGCCTTCGGCCATGCTTTTCAGAATGGCGTCACGCCGCGCGGATTCCTCGCTGAGCCGCTCCACCAGCTCCTTCAGGCGCCGGGACATGCGCCGCAGGGACTGGTTGAGCGCGGTCGCTTCGCGGCCTTCTTCCGGCAGCGCGAGATCGTCCGGCCCGGCGTTCAGGATGTTGTCCGCGAAGCGCTGCAGCCGCTGGATGCGCCAGGAAAGCGCGGCGGAAAACATCCACGTCATCAGGGCCGCGCCCAGCAGCGAAAGGCCGAGCTGCAGCAGAAGAGGATGCCGGACCGCGATCGCGCCGTTCGTATCCGCGGCGATCGCGATAGCGGCGATCACAACAAAGCACGTGATGAAGAGCCGGACACGCAAGGGAGCGCCCATTGGTGGAAGTTATCCACTTTACACGCGAAATGTGACGGCGGGATGTAAATCGCTCCGCCCGGCGCGCGGCTCGGTAACCGGCTGCTCAGTAACCTATGGTGCGGGCCAGAATCGGCGCAAGCACAAACAGCAGCACGAACACGGCAACTGCGGCGATCACGCCGAAAAACACCGCGAAAAGCGAAAAAGAATCGTGGGCACTGTTCCCGTTCAGGGCTGGTTCTCTGGCGGCTGACATCTGCTTCGAGAATATCAGCAGCGAATGCGGGATTCAGGATCCGGCGGGCGTGCGGGCAAGTTCCGCTTTCAGGAAGTCGGTTACGCTTCGCGTGAGCAGCCGCGGATGATCCGAGCGCGCAGTGGCAAGGGCCTGCGTGCGGATCAGCCGCTTGCCGCCCAGCCGGAAGGTCTGGAAAAAACGCGGTGGCCGCCGCAGCGCGTATTCCGGCAGGACGGAAAAGCCGAAGCCCGATTCGACCAGTTTGCGGATCACTTCGGTGTCGTCGGCCTCCATGATGACGCGCGGCGCGGCGGCCTCGCGGGACAGAAAACCGTCGATGATGGTGCGCATGTTGCTGCGCCGCGGATAAAGAATGAAGGGCGCTCCGGCCAGCTGGTCCGGCCGGATGGAGCCGATGTGGCGCGCCGGCACGCTGGAATTCGAAGGCTTGATGATCAGCATCTCTTCCTCATAGAGGGGCGTCACTTCGATGCGGTCGTCGGGGTAGGGAAGAGAAATCAGCGCCAGGTCGAAGCGGCGGTCCAGCAGCCCGGCCACCATTTCTTCCGTGGGAAGAATGGTGATCTCGATCGGCGTATGAGGGAAGCGGCGGCGCAGTCTCCTCAGAGGCCGTCCGAGGCGGTAAATCAGCGCCGTGGCGCCGGTGGCGAAATGAAACGGGCGCGCATCGGATGACGGATCTCCTTCAAACTCCTGCCTGATCCGGCGGGTCTGCTGGATGATGGCGCGCGCATGTTCGGCGATGCGCAGAGCCGCGGGAGTGGGCGCGAGATTGCGGCCCGCCCGCACGAACAGGTCCGTGTGCAGCTCGCGCGCAAGGCTCTGCATCTGCAGGCTGACGGCGGCCGGAGAGAGCGACAGTTCCACGGCGGCGGCGGTGATGCTGCCGTAGCGAAGCACAGCGAGCAGAGTTTCGAGTTGCCGTAGTTCCACGTTGATCCGCCGACCGGAATCCTTTCAGGATGACACTGCGCGTGTGCTCGAACGCACGGGGCGCTGGCCTGGAAGAGGCCATGGCCCAGCGGAGATCCGGCCATTGAACCGTTTAATTTTGCTTAACGGTGAGTTCAGAATTCCGCGCTTGATTTTAATCCCGTCCGGGCATATAGTTCGGGGCACACGTTCTTTCGCAGTCTCGCGCGGCGCGGCGGCCACTTTCAGGAGTTGATCGCCTGCGCACTTGCGGCTTTGCGCCTGCGGAATGAGCCATAAACGGACCAGGGGGTTTGATGTCGAAGTTTCTGCTACGTTGCGCTGTTTTTGTTGCCCTTGCGCTTGCGATTCAGGCGCAGGATACCCGCGGTAAGGTGCAGGGAACCGTGACGGATTCGTCCGGCGCGGTGGTTCCCAACGCCGCAGTGGTGCTGCTGAACACCGGTACGAACGTCCGCGCCACGGCCCAGACGAATCCGGAAGGCCACTATATTTTCGATTTCGTCAATCCGGGCAGCTATGAGCTGACGGTTTCGCAAAGCGGATTCCGTTCCTTCGTACAAAGGAACATCACGGTGGAGGCGCTGGCCGACATCACGGTGAACGCCACGCTTGCGGTGGGCAATACGCAGGAGACGGTCACGGTGGAGGCAAGCCCGGTCGCGGTCGAGTTCAACACGTCCACTATGTCCACCACAGTGGATACCAAGCTCGCCAACGATCTGCCGAACATTACTCGCAACCCGTATCTGTTCGTCGCGCTGAATCCGTCCGTGGTGCTGACTTCGACCAAGGAGCGGGAGCCCTTTCATTTCTGGGCGGGCTCGCAGTTCGACGCGGGCGGCAATACCAACGACAAGAACGACATTCTGCTCGACGGCACGCCGGCCATGACGACGCAGAAATCCACCTACACCCCGCCGCCGGACGCGGTGGAACAGGTGAACCTGCAGCAGAACTCGGTGGACGCCGAATACGGACACAGCGCGGGCGGCGTGCTCGCCATGCAGATGAAGTCCGGTACGAACGATTTTCACGGGACAGCCTATTTCGTGGGACGCAATCCGGACCTGAACGCGATGGCGGACCGCATGACCGGCGCGGCCAACAACACGCGCCAGAATACGTGGGGCGGCACGCTCGGCAACCCGATTGTGAAGAACAAGCTGTTCAGCTTTTTCGCCTACGAAGGCATGAAGATCAGCTCCCCGCTCTCCACCGTGCAGACGCTGCCCAGCGCGGCGCAGCGTACCGGAGACTTTTCGCAGACGCTGAACACGAAAGGCGGCCTCGACACGATCTACGATCCGTGGTCGACCATAACGAACGGAAATAACGTCAGCCGCACGCCGTTTCCGAACAACGTTATTCCTTCGTCACGCATCGATCCGACCTCGGCGAAGCTTCTCGGCCAACTGTGGCAGCCGAACAATCCCGATCCGATCAACAACTTCAAGGCCAGCTACGCCGATCCATACAACTACTGGAACTTCATGGACCGGCTGGACTATAACGTCTCCGACAACTGGAAAATCTTCGGCCGGTACACCATGCTGAAGACGACGGAAGCTATTCAGGATTACACGAACGGTTCGCCGCTGCTGCCCTTGTATGGATCGGTCCGCGACGCGATCAGCGCGGCGGGCGACGCCGTCCACACCATCAACGCGACGACGGTGCTCGATTTCCATGGCGGCTACAACTACATCAACGACTCTTTCGGATATCCGAACCGCAACCTGACGCCTTCGGGATTAGCCAGTTACTGGCCGAACAGTAACTGGTACTCGAGCTACATCACCACGCTGCCGCACATCTACGTTCCCGGCTTCAACATCAGCCAGGGGGCCGGCGCCAATCTTGGCGTAGGTTCCTACTGGTATCAGACGCCGGATTCCTGGAATCTGGAATCGAAACTGTCGAAGAATATCGGCCGCCACTACCTGAAGTTCGGCACGGAGTATCGGCGCGAGAACACCAACGCGGCGCGGCCTTCGCTGGCCAGCTTCAAATTCAGTCCGGCGCTGACGGCAAACACCTACAATTCGCCCAACACGGCGCTGGTGGGCAATGGCTGGGCGACGTTCCTGCTGGGCGCTCTGGACAACAGCAGCACGGCGCAGGAGATTCCGATTCAGCGGCCGCGCAACGACTTTGTCGGCGCCTTCGTGCAGGATGACTTCCACGTGAATTCGCGGCTCACGCTCAACATCGGTCTGCGCTATGAGTATTTCACCGCCATTCGCGATCCAAGCCACCGTCTGAGCACCTATCTCGACCTGACCAACCCGATTCCGGCGCTTTCCGGCGCGAACGCTCCCGTTATGCCGGCGCAGGTGACGGCGCTGCGCACCGCCGCTCCCATTTACAACGGCGCCTGGAACTTCACCAGCGCCAACAATCCCGATGCGTGGAATCCTCCGCAGTTGCTGCTCGAACCGCGGCTGGGACTCGCCTATCGAATCAATGACAAGACCGCGTTGCGC
>DAIDJK010000090.1 GCA_027450225.1 Bryobacterales bacterium
TTGCGATCCGCCAATCAGTACGTCGAGGCCCCACCGATCCACGTCGAGCGGCATGGTGCCAAGACCCGTAATCGCATCCACCACGAAAATCGCATCGGTCTTTTTCACCAGTTCGCCGATCGATTTCACATCGTGCTCGGCGCCGGTCGATGTTTCCGAGGCCTGAATGAAAACGCCCTTCACCGCAGGCTGCGCCTTCAAAGCCTGTTCCACCCGGTCCGGCGTCACCACATCGCCGTATTCCGCTTCGAGAACGTTCGCCTGAAGACCGTAAGCCTTCGCGATTTCCACCCAGCGCTCTCCGAATTTTCCGGCGGTGCAAACGATCACTTTGTCGCCGCGCGAAAAAAGGTTCGACACGCTGGCTTCCATCGCGCCCGTTCCGGACGCCGTGAAACACAGGACATCGTTCTGCGTACCGTAAACTTCCTTCAGGTCGGCCAGCGCGGACCGGTAAACATTGCGAAAATCCTCCGTCCGGTGGTGGATATCGGACGCCATCATCGCGTGAAGGGCCGGTGGATAAAGAGGCGTTGGGCCAGGCGTCAACAGACGCTGCTTGCGGATATGCATGCGAAGGATTTAGAGTTTTTAGAATATCAAAGAGCGCACAGATAGCCGCCCTACAGACCCTGTGCGCGTTAAAGAAAGCTCATGAACCTACTCGATCAGTTGCAGAAGGACATCGTAAGCGCGATGAAGGCCAGAGACGAAGCCCGTCTGAGCGCGCTCCGCATGGTCAAATCGGCGCTCCAGAAAGCCCATGTGGATGCCGCGAAACCGATGGACGACGCGGCCGATCAGCAGGTACTCAAGAGCCTGATGAAGCAACGTACCGACGCGGCCGAGATGTTTCGCAAGGGCGGCCGCGAGGATATGGCCCAGAAAGAGGAGGCCGAGCGGCGAATCATCGAGAGTTATCTTCCCGCCGCCGCGTCGGAGGAAGATGTCGAGGCCGCAATCAACGCTGCTGTCGCCGAAACCGGCGCGACGTCCGCGAAACAAATGGGCGCGGTGATGAAAGCCGCGCAGGCGAAACTGGCTGGCAAGACTGTTGATGGCAAAGCTCTCAGTGAAAAAGTAAAGGCGCGCCTTTCATGACCGCGCCGCGCGAGCACAAGCCCTTCGTCCCGCCGAACCTCCAGATGAAGGAGTTCACGCTCAGAGCTGTCCTGCTCGGGCTGGTGATGTGCGTCGTGCTCGGCGCGGCGAACGCTTATCTCGGTCTCCGGGCAGGCCAGACCATCGCGGCTACCTATCCCGCAGCCGTCATCGGGATGGCCGTGTTGCGAGCCTTCAAGGGCACCATTCTCGAAGAAAACATCGCGCGGACGGCGGGTTCCATCGGTGAATCCGTTGCCGCCGGCGCCGTGTTCACGCTTCCTGCTTTTGTTCTCTCGCGATCCTGGCTCGATTTCGCCTCGCCGACTGCCTACTGGAAATCGACGTCGCTCATGGTGGTCGGCGGCGTGCTCGGCGTGCTTTTCGTTTCCCTCGTTCGGCGCGTTCTGGTCGAAGACCCCGAGCTCCCCTTCCCCGAATCAGTCGCCGCATCGCACATCCACAAGGCCGGGCAGCTCGGCGCCCAGGCCGCGAAGTATCTCTTCTACAACATGGGATTCGCGGCCGCCATCTTTCTTGCAGGCGCATTCGGCTGCTTCGCCACGGATCAGGACTGGCTCTTTCCCATCGGCCGCCTCGGCCGCAGTTCATTGCGTCTGGGCGCGCCGGGCACGAAGAACGCCGTGGCTACGGGGGGCTACACCATGTTCTCCGGCCCCACCGTCAGCCCTGCGTACATTGGCGTGGGTTACGTCATCGGACCGGCGCTTGCTTCGCTGAACTTCTCGGGCAGCATCATCGCCTGGGGGCTGCTCATCCCGCTGCTCATCTACTTTCTCGGCCCGCAGTTGAATACGTTCATGCCTCCCGCAGCCCGGCAGAACGATTCCTGGATCGCCATGGCGTACAACGTGTGGCGCTTCATTGTTCGCCCGATCGCTGTCGGCGGCATGCTCTGCGGCGCGGCGTACACGCTGTTTCGGATGCGAAGTTCGCTTACCGCGGGCCTCGTGCGAGCCTTCCGCGAGATGCGCACCGGCGCTGCTCCGCCCGAAACCACGGCGCGAACCGAGCGCTACATGAGTTCGCGCATCGTTCTGGCAGGCATTTTCGTGGTCTTCGTCCTGATGATCGTGCTATACGAATACCTGTCCGGCGGCATCGTTCCGGCGCTGGTGGCGGGCGTGGTGATGCTGTTCGTCGGCTTCTGCTTCGCCACCGTCTCCGGTTATCTGGTAGGGGTCATCGGCTCTTCCAACAACCCGATCTCCGGCCTCACGCTTTCAACGGTCATTATCGCGGCGCTGCTGATGGTCGCCTTGGGAGTGTCAGGTACCGGGGGCGTCGTTGCCGTTCTCGGAGTAGCGGCCGTAGTCTGCGTTTCAAGCGCGGTCGCAGGCGAACTGCTGCAGGATTTCAAAGTCGGCTACATTCTCGGCGGCACGCCGCGCAGCATCCAGATTGTCGAACTGATCGCCGTCGTGCTCGCCAGCGCCGTAATGTACTTCCCGCTGATGATCCTCAATCAGGGCAACATCAACGCCGGCGGCATCGGCTTCGGCGACCGCGCGCTCCCCGCCCCGCAGGCCGGCCTCATGGCTGCGCTCGCCCAGGGCATAGTCTCGGGGGACATGGCATGGCCGCTCATTATCGCCGGCATTCTGATGGGCATCGCGCTGATCATGATCGGCGTCCGCAGCCCGATGCTTGTCGCCATCGGCATGTATCTGCCGCTCGGAACCACGTTCGCCATCTTCGTCGGCGGCATTGTTCGCTGGATGACGGACTCGCTCGCCAGCCGCCGGAATCTGAACGAAGCCCAGCGCACGCGCGTCGAGAGCGTGGGCGTTTTAGCGGCATCCGGCATGATCGCCGGGGAAGCGCTCATGGGCCTCGTCACCGCCTGGTTCAACTACAAGTACGGCAAGGTGCCGCAGGTCTTCGATCACCCCGCTTACAGCGCGGGAGTCGTTGTCCTGATCGTGCTCGGGTTCGTGCTGGTTCGCGTTCCCCTGGCGAATGCAGGCCGGCCCGAAGATCCGGCGCCTCCGGCTGTGATCACGTGACCCGAAAGGGCCCTACAGCAGGTCTTCCCGCCCTGCTTTCTCCAGCAGCTTCACCACTTCGCCCACATGCTGCGCGCGGTCGCGGTCGGCGATCAGCAGCGCGTCTGGCGTGTCCACCACGATCAGATTATGCACTCCGATGAGCGCGACCAACTTGCTCCCGCAATCGATGTAATTGCCCATCGAATCGGCGCATAACAGCTCCGATCTGGTGGCGTTGTCATTCTCATCGCGTTCGAGCAGATCGTAAACGGCGTTCCAGCTTCCCACGTCGTTCCACCCGAACTCGCCGCACGGGATCCCGACCACCTTGTCCGATTTTTCCAGCACCGCGTAATCGATCGACACGTTTTCACAACGCGGAAACGCCTCCGCCAGCGCGGACGCGAATCGCTCGTCTCCGAATGCCGGCAGACTCGAAAGAATCGTCGCCGTCTTCGGCATATGTCTGCGCAGTTCTTCCAGCAACGTATCCGCTTTCCAGAAGAACATCCCCGCGTTCCAGAAAAAATTTCCGGCTTTGACGAATTTCTTCGCCTGCGGCAAATCGGGTTTTTCCCGGAATCTCTTCACCGGCACGCATTCCGAGCCCCCGGCTTCGACGCCCTTTGGAAACTCGATATAGCCGTATCCCGTCTCCGGCCACCGCGGCGCAATGCCCAGCACCGCAATCGCGCCCTTTTCGGCCGCCCGAAACGCCGGCTTCAGCAGCCGGACATACTTCTTCTCCTGGCCGATCACATGGTCCGAAGGAAACACGCCGAACACCGCATCCGGGTCAATCGATCGCAGAATATGCGCGGCAAGGCCGATGGCAGGCGCCGTATTGCGCTGCGCAGGCTCCGCCAGAATCTGCTCCGAAGGCACGTCCGGAAGTTGCCGCACGATCTCATCCCGCACGAAATCGTTCGTCAGTATCCAGATGCGCTCAGGCGGAATCACAGGCCTCAGTCGCTCCACCGTATCCTGAATCAGCGAACGTTCGCCCGCCACGTTCAGCACCTGTTTGGCGTGCCGCCTGCGGCTCCTCGGCCAGAAGCGCGTGCCTCGGCCTCCGGCCAGAATCAAGCCGTAATGGTGCGGTTTCGACATGGCCTTGGTCCTTTAGTGGATCGGGTAACCGTGAATCAGCCGGAACGTCCGGTTCCAGCGCGTCTTGGTGGGAAAGTGAATGATCATGTCGATCAGGTGAGGAATGGTGACGGAGGGATTCGAAAGGTCCTCCGTGCTCGCCTCATACGACCAATAGATCACCAGCGGCTTGCCGATGATGTTCTCGCGAGGCACGAATCCCCAGTAGCGGCTGTCGAGCGACTGGTCCCGGTTGTCGCCCATCGCGAAATAATGCCCGGCTGGCACCACCACCTGGCCATTCACCACATCGTGCTCGAGCATCTCCTGCGCCGGCGGATAAATCGGCGCATCAGGCTCGGTCGGGAAATTGTCGCGATACGAATCCATGTATTCGGATTTGTGTACCACGTACGGCTCATTGAGCTGATGCCCGTTGAGGAATACGTTCTTGTTTTGAAGACGGATGTGGTCGCCTGGTACGCCAATCACGCGTTTGACGAACGTCTGCCGGATGTCGATGGGGTAGCGGAAAACGATGATGTCGCCCCGCTTCGGCGCTTCGTACGGCAGCAGATTCCTGGTAAACGTGCCGGCCGGCGCATAGGCGAGCTTGTCCACAAGCAGATGGTCCCCCACCAGCAGCGTGTCTTCCATTGATCCCGTCGGAATCACGAACGCCTGTACCAGCGTCGTTGTACCGAACAGAAGCAGAATGATGGTGACAGTCCATTCGGCGATGAACCCGCGAGGCTCGGCCGTTTGGGTCTTCTTTTTCGGTTCCGTTTCAACCTGTGTACCGGGTTCCACGGTTTTCTCTTCTACGAGGGGCTTCTGGCGGTCCACGAAGAACCATTGTAGCGGTAAACGCTGGTATCCTGAGGGGGCGCTTTACTGAATGAGCCCAGTTACAGCCCTTCCCCCGACCGAGGTCAAACGGTCAAACAAGCCTGTTTACATGGTCCTGGCGTCCACTGCATTCGCCGCAGCGGCGCAGATCATGATGAAGTTCGGCGCGGGTCATCCAATGCCAAAACTGGATCTCGCACACCCGGCGACGCTCGTCGCGCTCGCCCTGGCCATCATCACCAACGCGCCGCTGTTCTTCGGCTATTCGATGAACGCCGGCATGGCGATCCTGCTGATTCTGGCGCTCAAGGACGGCCAGTTGTCGATCCTGTACCCCATAATCTCGCTGAGTTACGTCTGGGTGAATCTGCTCTCGATGTATTTCTTCCATGAACAGATGAACTTCTGGAAGGGTTTCGGCATCGTGCTGATCATCGGCGGAGTCGGATTGCTGGGAAAGGTGAGTTCACGCGAATGAGAACGCCGATTTCTTCCATCTTCCTCGTACTTTTCGCGTCGGTCATCGGTTCGTTTGGCGCGGTTTTTCTAAAGCTCGGCGCCGAGCGGCTGCGTTACGGTTTCAAACACATCCTCAACGCGAAACTGGTCACCGGAATCCTGCTCTATATCGGCTCCAGCATCCCGTTCATCATGGGTATCCGCAATGGCGAACTCTCGGTTCTCTACCCGATGGTCTCGCTCGGATATGTCTGCGCCATGGTCTGGTCGCGTTTGTTCTTCAAGGAGCATCTCACGCCGGGCAAGCTCGGGGCGCTGGCCATGATCATTGCCGGCATCGTCTGCATCAGTTCCGGTGGACGCTGAAACAGCCTTCGAGAAGTTGCCGCGGTTCGTAAGCAGCCACGCCGCGGTTCCGAAATGTACGCATCGAAACAGCTGCCGGTGAGTGGGCGATTCACGCCACCTGCGCTTGCGGATATAACGTAATCGGGCGCTTTCGCCGGAGGACGTCTGTGATCGCAGTACTTGCTGTTCTGTGTTCCATACAAGCCACAGCGTTTGGCGTCGCCGCATGGCTGCTGCTTTGCGCAACACCGCCCGGCGGCTTCGATGACGATGAACAGGAACGGGCCATGTTCCGCGATTTCGCCTCCGCGGCGAAGCGCAAAGCGGCCCGCACGCCCGCGCTCCGCTGAACCGAATCGTGGTGTTCAGGCTGCGGATCGCATTAAGATAAAGATTCGCCCATGATCTCGCGCGCAGAAGCCATCGACATGTTCAATTCCGACGACCTGATCGGCATCGGAATGGAAGCCGACTCGATCCGCCGCAAGCTGCATCCGGACGGCGTCGTCTCCTACATCATTGACCGCAACATCAATTACACGAATTTCTGCACCGAATACTGCAGCTTCTGCGCGTTCTACCGGCCCATGGGGCACGAGGAAGGCTACATTCTTCCGAAAGAGGTCATCTTCGAAAAAATTCAGGAGACCGTCGATCTCGGGGGCACCGGCATTCTCTTCCAGGGCGGTCTGCATCCCGATCTGAAGATCGAGTGGTATGAAGACCTTCTGCGTTCCATCAAGGCGAAGTTCGATATCTGGTGTCATTGCTTCTCCGCGCCGGAGATCATCAATATCGCCGAGGTGAGCGGCCTCTCGCTTCGGGATACCATCGCCCGGCTGCGCGACGCCGGACTCGATTCCATCCCAGGCGGTGGCGCCGAAATTCTCGATGACGCTGTCCGTTACCGGATCAGCCGCCTCAAATGCGGTGTGCCGGAATGGATCGACGTGCATCGCACCGCGCATTCGCTCGGCATGAGAACCACGGCCACCATGATGTTCGGCTGCGGCGAGACCATTGAGCAGCGTATGAACCACTTCGACATCGTCCGGCAGATCCAGGAGGATACCGGCGGGTTCACGGCATTCATTCCCTGGGCGTTTCAGCGCGAACTGACTTCACTGGGCCGCTTCATCAAGGAAGAGGCTACGGCAGTCGAATACCTGAAGACGCTCGCGATTTCCCGGATCTACCTCGATAACATCCTGAATATCCAGAGTTCCTGGGTTACGCCCGGTCTCAAGACGTGCCAGCTCGGCCTGCGCTTCGGCGGCAACGATGTGGGCAGCATCATGATCGAGGAGAATGTCGTTTCAGCAGCGGGCACGCACCATCGCGCAACCGAAGAAGAACTGCGCCGCCTGATTCGCGATGCGGGTTTTGTGCCGAAGCAGCGGGACACGCTGTACCGGACGTATTTCCTGAACTAACGCTTGCGCTCGCCAGCGCTTCAAAACTTTCTCCGCCAGGCTTTACGCCCGCGCCGCGATCACAATTCCACCCGCCAGAATCAAGGCCCCGCCGATCAGAATACTCGACCCAGGCTTCTCACCGAAAGCAGCGTAACCGATCAGCTGCGCCACCACGAAGAACATCACCATATACGCACCGAGCAGACTGCCGAACGACCACGGAGGCCTGTTCACCAGCCAGCTGTAGGCAAACAGCAGCAAGGCCGCAGCAAGATAGAGCGTCACCCGGAATCCGGCGCTGTTCGAATGCATGCC
>DAIDJK010000091.1 GCA_027450225.1 Bryobacterales bacterium
AGCGCCGCATTCCCGCGCGTCTCACGTCCATGCACAGCGATCGCTGACGCAATCCGTCCCGCCGCGGCGCTTCGCTCTCGTTCTTCCGCGGGGCAGGGAATTGGCCGTCTTCAACCCGTCCGCCAGCCCGCATTTCTCACACCTTTCGTGGCGCCGCAGCAGAAAGAGTGTGGGAAATGTGGGCTAGTCACGCAACCTTGTCCAGCGCGCCGCGGTCGTCTTCAGCTGAATCCTCTGTCATGCGAACTTCAATCGAAGGCGGCGACAGAAGCGTATTGTGGATCAGGCACGCGCGCGCGGCCCGCACCACGCCATTGCGCTGGCGCTCGTCGAGGCCCGGCGCGGTGATCTCGATCGCGAACGCGCCCAGCCGCGCCGGGTGCATCGCCTTTTCCGCCGTCACCGTGACTTTCAAATCCGCCGCAGGCAATCCCCGCGTGTTCAGATACTGGGCGGCGTAGTAGCCGGCGCACGCTGCAAGCGAGGCCAGAAGGAATTCCGGCGGCGTCATTCCCTCGTCGGAGCCCTTGTTGTCCACCGGCTGATCGCAAATCACCGCGTGATGTCTCGCTCTCACCTCGAATTTCGATCCGCCTCTGTATTCCGCTACCGCTTCCATGGCTGGTCCTCTCAATAGAGCCGATGCAATACTGGCGGCCCGGGTGACAAAACGTCACCCCGGTTCATAAACTGCATCGTTCGTACCAGAAGCGATGTCGAAAACGCGAATCATGCTTATATTCCTGCCTTTCGCCGCGCTGGCGCAGGACTCTCTTGCGCTAAAGGACGCAGTGCGGATGGCCTTGGCGCGAAATCATGCCATTGCCGCGGCGCAGGCGCGCAGCGGCGCGGCGGATCAGCGTATTTCCGAAGCCCGCGCCGGCTATCTCCCGAAGCTCAACTATTCGGAATCCTGGACGCGCAGCGATAATCCCGTCTTCGTCTTCTCCTCGCTTCTCACGCAGCACCAGTTCGGCGCTCAGAACTTCGCCATCGGGCCGCTCAACCGGCCGGATTTCATGAACAATTTCCAATCGACGGTCACGGCGGACCAGACCATTTACGACGCCGGCCACACGCGGCACGCCGTGCGCTCCGCCGAAGTCAACAAAGACCTCGCGGGCGAGGGCCAGCGGCAAACCGAAATGGACGTCATCGGCGGCATTGTCGAGGCCTATTACGGCGCCGTCCTCAGCCAGCAGCAACTCGACGCCGCTGTCCAGGCGGTACGCTCCGCCGAAGCCGATCTGCGGCGCGCCCAGGATATCCGGACCGCCGGCATGTCCACCGATTCCGATGTGCTTTCCCTGCGCGTCCATCTGGCCAGCGTCGAAGAGGAGCGGATTCGCCGCTCCGCCGATCTCGATGTCGCCCGCGCCGGGCTCAACGATCTGCTCGCGCTGCCCCTCGATTCCCCTCACCTCCTTTCCACATCGCTGTCGCGGGCCGCCGTTTCAGCGGCGTCGCTCGAAGATTACGAGGCCCGCGCTCTCAAGCTCCGGCCGGAAGCCCGCGAAGCCAAACTGGCCGCCGCGCTTGCCAGTGAGCAGGCCGCATCGGCCCGCGGCGCGCTCAAGCCCGAAGTCAGCATCCATGCCGCTTTCGAAGCGGACCGCCAGAACTTCTACGACCGTGGCGGCGCCAACTGGCTGCTTTCAGCCGGCGTGCGCTGGAACGTCTTCAACGGTTTCGGCGACAAGGCGCGCATCAGCGAAAGCGAATTCGCCATCCGCGAACGCTCCGCCGATCAGGAACGCGCCATCTCCGGTATTCGCCTCCAGGTTCGTGAGGCGTGGGCGCGCCTGCGCTCGGCCGAGCAGCGGATCGAAGTGGCAAGCGCGTCCGTCGCCGAAGCGGAGGAGAGCCTCCGCATCACGCGCAATCGTTATGAAGCGGGCATGTCGGACGTCACCGCCCTGCTGCGCACCGAAACCGCGCTGCTCGATACGCGCACACGATATTTCACCGCGGTGCACGATCAGCGCATCGCCGCCACCCTGCTGGAGCTCGCGGCAGGATCGCTCACCGCGGATTCGGAGGTGTTGAACTAATGCGTACCAGACTCCCGCTGGCCGCCGCGCTTCTGCTGGCGCTCGCCGCCTGCAATGAACCCGTACACGAGAAATCCGCCGCCGCGGCTGCGATTCCCGTGCACGCCGCCACCACCGCATACCAGACCGAGCCGTCCTTCTACGAAGCCACCGGAACCGTCGCCTCCCGTTCCACCGCCGTCATTTCGGCCAAATGGAGCGGCTACGTCCGGGAAATCCGCGTTCGCGTCGGCGACAACGTTCGCGAAGGGCAGGAGCTGGTCACGCTCGATGCGCGCGATCTCGAAGCCGCGTCGAAGCGCGCCGCCGCCGGCCGCGATGAGATTCGAAGCGCCATCGCGGAGGCCGACAGCTCTCTGGCTTCCGCCAAATCCAACCTGGACCTGGCCGAGGCCACCTATCGCCGGATGAGCGACCTCTACGAAAAGAAGTCGATCTCCGATCACGAATTCGATGAGGCCTCCGCGTCCGTGAAGGCCGCGCGCTCCTCCTGGGACATGGCCCGCGCCCGCCGCGCCCAGATGGATTCCCGGCTGAGCGCCGCCTCCGAAGAGATGCGGGCCGCCGATGTCAATCTCGGCTATGCTCTCATCCGCGCCCCGTTCGCCGGCGTCGTCACGCTCAAGTCGGCCGACCCCGGCAGTCTTGCCATGCCGGGTTCGCCTCTGCTCACCATCGAAGGCGGCGGATATCGTTTCGAAGCCCAGGTCGATGAGTCGAAGCTCGCGTCCATTCATCCGGGGCAGGAGGTCCAGGTCACTCTGGACGGAACCGCTTCCCCCATCGGCGCCCGCGTGTCGGAGATCGTGCCCGCGGTCGATCCCGCGTCCCGCGCCTCCACCGTCCGCATCAATCTTCCTGTCGCCTCCGCGCTCCGCTCCGGCCTGTTCGGCCGCGCCGCCTTTCCCGCCGGAAGCCGCCAGGTGCTTGCCGTCCCCGCCGCCGGCGTCGTGCAACGCGGTGACCTCCGTTTCGTTTACGTCGTCGATGGCTCCGTTGCCCGCAATCGTCTGATCACCACCGGCGCAGGCGATGGCGGCCATCTCGAAGTCCTGTCCGGTCTCAGCGCCGGCGAGCGCGTCATTGTCCCCATCCCGGCAAACCTCTCGGACGGCGCTCCGGTTGAGGTGAATCAATGAGCGGCGGCGCCGGAAAGCTGCCGGGTATGGGTCCGTCCGGGCGCATCGCCGCCGCTTTCATCAGCTCGAAACTCACGCCGCTCATCGTCGCCGGCTCGCTGCTTCTCGGCTTGTTCGCCATCTGGAAGCTGCCGCGCGAAGAAGAGCCGCAGATCATCGTCCCCATGGTGGATGTCACCGTGCAGATGCCCGGCGCCAGCGCTCGCGAAGTCGAAGAGCGCGTCACCAGGCCCATGGAGAAGCTGCTCTGGGAAATTCCCGGCGTCGAATATATCTACTCCACATCCAGCCCCGGCGTCTCCCTCGTCATCGTCCGTTTTCTGGTCGGTCAGGACGAAGAGAAGAGCATCGTGCGGCTCAACCAGAAACTTTCCGCGCACACGGATCTGATTCCCCCCGGCGCATCGGCGCCTCTCGTCAAGCCGCGCTCCATCGACGACGTGCCGGTTCTCGCGCTCACCTTCTGGAGCAGGACGGAAAGCGATTACACCCTGCGCCGCATCGCCGCCCAGGTGGACGATGCCGTCAAGCAGACGCCCGAAGTTTCCGCCGTGGAGCTGATCGGCGGCGAGCCCCGCCAGCTGCGCGTCACCATCGATTCGGCCCGCATCGCTTCCTATGGCGTCTCGCCGGGCCAGGTCGCGAACGCGCTCAGCGCGTCCAATCAGCGGCTCGCCGCCGGGTCTTTCGCCGCCGGCAATCGCCAGTATCTGCTCGAAGCGGGCGACTGGCTGCGCTGCGCAACTGACGTTGGGAACGTGGCTGTCGGTGTCGCGAACAACACTCCGGTTCTCCTGCGGGACGTCGCCGATATCGAGGATGGCCCGGCGGAACCTTCGGCTTACGTGCGGTTCTCTGACGGTCACGGTTTCTACCCCGCCGTCACCATCGCCATCTCCAAGCGGAAAGGCGCGAACGCGATCAGCGTCGCCCGCAACGTACTGGCGCGCGTGGACCGCCTCCACGGCCTGCTCATTCCTTCCAGCGTCGAGATGACCATCACGCGCAACTACGGCGAGACCGCCAACGAGAAATCGAACGAGCTGCTCTGGCACATGCTGATCGCGGTCATTTCGGTCAGCGTTCTCATCGCCGTCACTCTCGGCTGGCGCGAATCCCTCATCGTATTTACCGCCATTCCCGTCACTCTCGCGCTCACCCTCACCGTCTTTTATCTCTATGGCTACACGCTGAACCGCATCACTCTGTTCGCTCTCATTTTTTCCATCGGCATCCTGGTGGACGACGCCATCGTCGTGCTGGAGAACATCGTCCGGCACTGGCGCATGCCTTCGAACGCGGCGCGTCCCGCATTCGATATCGCCGTCGAAGCGGTCAATGAGGTTGGCAACCCCACCATCCTCGCCACTCTCGCGGTGGTCGCGGCCATTCTGCCCATGGCCTTCGTCGGCGGCCTCATGGGTCCTTACATGCGCCCGATTCCGATTGGCGCCAGCGCCGCCATGGTCTTCTCCCTGCTCGTTGCGTTTATCGTCACCCCCTGGGCGGCGGTGCGCATTCTCAAACGCGAGTCCGCGGCCGACCACGGCGAACGCGAAGACCTCGTGACCCGCGTCTACAGGCGCGTCATGGGAAAGCTGCTGCACCACACCGGCGTGCGTCTGGCGTTCCTCTTTTCGGTGGCGATTCTGCTGGTAGCCTCCGTGTCGCTCTTCTATTTCGGATTCGTCAAAGTGAAGATGCTGCCGTTCGATAACAAGAGCGAATTCCAGGTCATTGTCGATATGCCCAACGGCACAACGCTCGAACAGACGGCGCGCGTCGCGCAATCGCTCGCCGCGGAGGCCCAGAAGCAGAAGGAAGTAGTGAATGTCGAGACCTATGCCGGCGCCGGTTCGCCTTACAACTTCAACGGACTCGTGCGGCATTACTACATGCGCCGCGGCCCGAACACCGCCGATATCCAGGTCAATCTCCTGCCCAAAGGCGACCGCAGCCTGCAGAGTCACGACATCGCCAAACAGGTACGCGCGCGCCTCGAGCCGGTCGCCGCGCAGTACGGAGCGCGCATCAAAGTGGCGGAAGTGCCGCCAGGCCCGCCTGTGCTGGAAACTCTGGTCGCCGAAGTTTATGGTCCCGACCCCGGCGAACGGCTGGCCCTCGCGCGCCAGATGCGCGATCTGTTCAAACGTACGCCTGGCGTGGTCGATGTCGATTGGTACGTCGAAGACGATCAGACCAAATACACCTTCGCGGTCGATGAGCAAAAGGCGGCGCTGAACGGCCTTTCCACCCAGGACATTGCCCGTTCCACCGCCATGGCCACTGGCGGTTTCGAAGCCGGCCTGCTGCACGTCGATACCGAGAAGGAAGATATCCCGGTCGTGCTCCGTCTCGATCGCGCGGACCGCTCCGATATCGCGCGCATCTCCTCGCTGAAAATCGCGGGCCGCTCCGGAAAGCTGGTTTCGCTCGGCGAAGTCGCGAAGCCGGTGCAGACCATCGAAGACAAGAGCATCTACCACAAGAATCTGATGCCCGAAACTTACGTCGTGGCGGACGTCGCCGGGTCCATCGAAAGCGCCGTTTACGCCATTCTGAAACTCGGCCCGGAGATCGACAAAATGCGGGCGCCCGGCGGTTACAGCATCGAGCAGCATATCGCCGCCGTACCGTCCGACGCCTGGACTTATTCCATGAAGTGGGATGGCGAATGGCACATCACTTATGAAGTATTCCGCGATCTCGGTATCGCCTTCGCCGCCGTCCTCATCCTCATCTATGGCCTGGTTGTCGGCTGGTTCCAGTCGTTCCTCACGCCGCTCATCATCATGGCCGCCATTCCGTTCTCGCTCGTCGGCATTCTGCCCGCGCACGGTCTGCTGCACGCGTTCTTCACCGCCACTTCGATGATCGGCTTCATCGCGGGCGCCGGTATCGTGGTCCGGAATTCCATCATCCTGGTCGACTTCATCGAACTTCGCCTCAGCCAGGGAATGCCGGTCGATCAGGCCGTCATCGATGCCGGGGCCGTTCGCTTCCGTCCCATGATGCTCACCGCCGCCGCGGTCGTCGCCGGTTCCTCCGTCATTCTCTTCGACCCGATTTTTCAGGGACTCGCCATCGCGCTCATGGCGGGCGAGATCGCCTCGCTTCTGCTCTCGCGCATGACGGTCCCCGTGCTGTTCTACGTGTTCAATCGAAACAGGAGTTCTCTATGAATATCGATCGCTACCTTCGGCTGATTGCCGGCGCCTTCGTGATGGCGACGCTCGCGCTGGGCTATTTCGTAAACCCGTATTGGTACCTGTTCACCGCGTTCGTGGGATTGAATCTGTTCCAGTCCGCGTTCACCAACTGGTGCCCCATGATGGCCATTCTGCGCAAGCTCGGCGTGCGCAGCCAGTAGTGCGGCGCGGCGCGCGATAGGATGTTCGCGTGTCACTCCTCCATTCCCGGCGGCGTTTCCTGGGCGCGGCCGCGCTTGCGCCGCTCGCGCTGAAGGCTCAGGTGAAGCGCCCCGCCGGGCCGATTGTCGAATCTCACATTCACCTGTTCGCCTCGGACCAGCGAAAATTTCCCTATCATCCCAACGCGCCCTATAAACCTGCGCCCATTCCCGTCGAAGAGTACGTCAGATTCGCGCAGGCCGCCGGCATCGAACACGCCGTCATCGTTCATCCCGAGCCCTATCAGGACGATCACCGCTATCTCGAATACTGCTTCAAACAGGAGCCGTCGCCCATGTTCTTCAAAGGCACGTGCCTCTACGATCCGGTCGCTCACGATACCCCGGACAAAATCACCACTCTGGTCGGCTGGAACCCCGGACGGATTGTCGCGCTGCGCATTCACGAAACCAGGAAGCCCGGCATGCCCCCGCTCGAATCCGGCCCGATTCACGATCGCGACCTGAAATCGCCCGCCATGAAGGCCACCTGGAAACGGGTCGGGGAGTTGAAACTCGCCATCCAGATGCACTTTCTCCCGTACTTCGCGCCCGCCATCGGCGAACTGGCCGGCCAGTTTCCGGATATCCCGGTCATTCTCGATCACCTCGGCCGCGAGGGCATGGGCACGCGCGAGGACGCCGCCAATGTGTTGAAGCTTTCGAAGCTGCCGCGCTGCTACATGAAGTACTCGGGCGTCGAATATTCGTCGAAACAGAAATTCCCGTATAAAGACGTGAAGCCGTTCGTGCGCCGCGCCTACGATACCTTCGGGCCGGACCGCATCATCTGGGGCACTCTCGGTCACGACATGAAGGGATTCGACCAGCAGGTCGAGCTGTTCGACTTCATGTTCGACTTCGCCCCCGAGGCGGACCGGGAAAAGATCCGCGGCCGCAACGCCCTGAAGCTCTTCCACTGGAGTTCCTGAGTCCGGAGAGCAGTGGCGCTGGCACCGCGCCCGCCGTAATAACTCGAACGAATTCTAAAGTTTCACCGCCGGAATGACGATCTGATATTGGCCGGGAAACGGGCTATCCCCGGTCTTTCTCTGGATCGGACACCACAGTGGAAACCATCGCCGGCATCCAGACACCGGAAACAGGCGGTCTCGAAATCCTGAATGGGGCGCTATGCCCTGACGCACGGGAAGGCCAGTGGCTTCTCGCGGCCGCGCTTGACGACCCGCATCGCGGGCTCGCGATTGTCGACCGCGGCACGCGCGTCGTGCACCTCACCCCCACTGCGCGCCGGCTGCTGGGGCTTCTGCCCGATATGTCCGTCATCGGAGTACGCCTCGCCGACCTGTGCAGGCGCGGTTTCCTCGATGAACTCTCGACCAGCGCCGCCTGTGCGGCCATCGGGCAGACCCTCGAAGGCCGCTCCGAGCGCGGGCTGCTTCTCCACGGCAGTGGCGGCGCCCGGAACATCCACATGGCCGCCAGAGCCATCGGTTCATCTCATGTCGTCGTCACTCTGGAGCCGGTCGGGTTCGAAGCCGCCGCCGGCAGGTCCGCAATGCGTCCCTTCGATGTGGCCGATTCCCTCACCGGCCTCGCTTCCAGAAGCGCCTTCGAAAGCGCCCTGAAACTCGCGGCCGCGCGAGCCGGCGGCTCCGGCATCGCGGTCCTGCTTCTCGATCTCGATCGTTTCAAGGCGGTGAATGACACCCTCGGCCATCCCGCCGGAGATGCCGTGCTGCGCCTTGCCGCCGAGCGCCTCACGGCCGCCGTGCGTGAAACCGACACTGTCGCGCGCCTCGGCGGCGATGAGTTCGCCGTCCTCCTCGACCCTGCTCCCTCGGCCGAACTCACCGCCGGAATCGCGCAGCGCATCCTCGAGATGGTGCAGCGCACGTATCTCATCGACGGCCAGCTCGTCAACATCGGGACCAGCATCGGCATTGCTCTCGCGGCGGAACACGAGTCGCCTCCGGAGACCCTGATGCGGAACGCCGACCTTGCCCTCTATGAAGCGAAAAACTGCGGCAGGGGCAATTTCAAGTTCTTCGACCTGAAGATGGATGCCCGCGCGCAGGCCAGGCGATTGAACGAACTCGAACTGCGCCGCGCGCTGGCTCTCCGGCAGTTCGAAGTCTATTACCAGCCCCAGGTGGATATTCAGAAGAAGCGCGTCGTCGGTTTCGAAGCTCTGGTGCGCTGGATACATCCCGAGCGCGGCATCATTCCGCCTTCGGAATTTCTGCCCGTCGCGGAGGAGATCGGCATCATCGCGCCGCTCGGCGACTGGGTGCTCCGGACCGCGTGCAGGCAGGCCATGGAATGGAGCGCCGATATCACCATCGCCGTCAACGCGTCGCCTTCCCAGTTCATCACCGGCCGCTTTGCCGACACCGTTCGCCGGGTCCTCGAAGGCACCGGTCTGCCCGGCCATCGCCTGGAGATCGAGATCACCGAAGGCCTGTTGCTGCGCAGCGAGCCCATCGTCTATCAGACGCTCGATGCGCTTCGCCAGATGAACGTCGGCATCGCCATGGACGATTTCGGAACCGGTTACGCGTCCTTGAGCCAGCTCGCGCAGTTTCCCTTCGACAAGATCAAAATCGACCGGTCCCTTTCCGGCTTCGAAGGCCACTTTCCGAAGCACCGCGCCATCGTTCGCGCCATCGCGGCGCTCGGCGAGAGCCTCGGCGTGGCCACCATGGCCGAAGGCGTCGAAACCGCTGAACAGTTGAGCCGCCTGCAGCAGGATGGCTGCACCGCCGTTCAGGGTTACCTGTTCAGC
>DAIDJK010000092.1 GCA_027450225.1 Bryobacterales bacterium
GCCCTGCTTGCCCTTGAGCGTATCGGAAAGCGACTTGAGCGGCCGGTTGTTGGCGCCGCGCAGTACGCGTCCGCGGCGGCCGTTGTCGAACAACGCATCCACGGCTTCCTGCAGCATGCGCTTTTCATTGCGCACGATCACGTCCGGCGCATGCAGCTCGATCAGCTTCTTCAACCGGTTGTTGCGGTTGATCACGCGGCGGTAAAGGTCGTTCAGATCCGAAGTCGCGAAGCGGCCGCCATCGAGCGGCACCAAAGGCCGCAGTTCAGGCGGGATCACCGGCAGCACGTCCAGAATCATCCACTCCGGCTTGTTGCCCGATTTGCGGAAGCTCTCCACCACGCGCAGCCGCTTGGCGAACTTCAGCTTCTTCTGCTGCGACGTTTCGGTCTTCATCTTCTCGCGAATCTCTTCGCTCAAAGACTCCACGTCGATCTTCTTCAGCAGCTCCTTGATGCCTTCCGCGCCCATCATCGCCACGAACTTGCCGGCGGTGGCGGGGTCGGAATCGAGCTGCCGCTTGCGCTCGTCGGAAATCACGTCGCGCGACTGGATATCCGGTACTTCACCGGCCTCCACCACCACGTACGCCTCGAAATAGAGAACCCGCTCGAGTTCGCGCAGCGTGATGTCGAGCAGGTGGCCGATGCGCGAAGGCAGGCCCTTGAAAAACCAGACGTGCGAGCACGGGCTCGCCAGTTCAATATGCCCGAGCCGTTCGCGGCGCACCCGCGCCAGCGTCACTTCGACGCCGCACTTGTCGCAGATGACGCCACGATGCTTCATCCGCTTGTACTTTCCGCACAGGCACTCCCAGTCCGTCACCGGACCGAAAATGCGGGCGCAGAAAAGCCCGTCACGCTCCGGCTTGAACGTCCGGTAATTGATGGTCTCGGGCTTGGTGACTTCGCCGTGGCTCCAGCTTCGAATCTTTTCCGGACTCGCCAGCGAGATCCGGATGGAATCGAAATCCGCGATTAAATTAGCTCGATCGTACGGAGAGGATCGCATTTTTTCTCCAGGAATTCCCTCAAAAACCAACAGCAACGAAGCGGGACGAAAGCGCGCCACCCGAACCGGGAGCCGCGCCCGCGCCCCGCTTCCAATGTTTTAGTCCGCCGCGAGCGCCGTATCTTCCAGCGCAGTGCGCGTGCTCTTCATCAATTCCACATCGAGACAGAGCGACTGCAGCTCGCGAATGAGCACGTTGAACGATTCCGGCACGCCGGGTTCGATGGCCGCTTCGCCCTTCACAATCGCCTCGTAGATCTTGGCGCGTCCGTACACGTCGTCGGATTTCGCCGTCAGCAGCTCCTGCAGGATGTAGGCGGCGCCGTAAGCTTCAAGCGCCCACACTTCCATCTCGCCGAAGCGCTGTCCGCCGAACTGCGCCTTGCCGCCGAGCGGCTGCTGCGTGATCAGCGAATACGGCCCGATCGAGCGCGCGTGGATCTTGTCGTCCACCAGGTGCGAGAGCTTCAGCATATAGATGTAGCCCACCGTCACCGGCTGCTCGAACTCCTGGCCGGTCATGCCGTCGAACAACTTCGTCTTGCCCGAAGTCGGCAGACCCGCCGCCGCCAACTGCTTCTTGATCTCGCGCTCCTGGGCGCCGTCGAATACCGGCGTGGCGAACTGCACGCCCAGCGCCTTCGCCGCCCAGCCGAGGTGCGTCTCCAGAATCTGACCCACGTTCATACGGCTCGGCACGCCCAGCGGATTGAGGACGATTTCGACCGGCTGTCCGTCCGGAAGATACGGCATATCTTCTTCCGGCAGAATTCGCGCGATCACGCCCTTGTTTCCGTGCCGTCCGGCCATCTTGTCGCCGACCGACAGCTTGCGCTTCATCGCGATGTAAACCTTGGTCAGCTTGATCACGCCCGGCGGCAGTTCATCGCCTTTGCGCAGCTTGGCGATTTTCTCGTCGGTGATCTTTTCGAGCACCGCGATCTGGCGCGACGTCATCTCTTCGATCTCGTCGATCTGTTCGTTGATCCGGTTGTCCTTGTTGTTGAACCGGAGACGCTTCAGATCGCGCGAGCGCATCTTCTCGATCGTGTCGCGATCGAGCATGGCGCCCTTCGAGACCAGCTTTTTATTAGTCTTTTCGTCATGCAGGTCGGCCAGCACTTCCTTGCCGTCCAGCAGGTTGCCGAGGCGCTTGGCGCGTTCATCGGTCAGGATCCGGATTTCGTCGGCGAGGTTGCGCTGCAGACGCGCAATCTGCGATTCCTCGATGCGCCGCGAACGCTCGTCCTTGTCCTGGCCCTTGCGCGAGAAAATCTTGCAATCCACCACCGTGCCTTCGATGCCTGGCGGGCAGTAGAGAGACGCGTCCTTCACGTCCCCGGCCTTTTCGCCGAAGATGGCGCGCAGCAGTTTCTCTTCCGGCGTCAGCTGGGTTTCGCCCTTCGGCGTCACTTTGCCCACCAGAATGTCGCCCGGCTTCACGTTGGCGCCGATGCGGATCACGCCCGATTCATCGAGGTTGCGCAGGAACGCATCGGCGATATTCGGAATGTCGCGCGTGATTTCTTCGGGACCAAGCTTGGTATCGCGCGCCTCGATCTCGAATTCTTCAATGTGGATCGAGGTGTAATAGTCTTCCTTGATCAGCTTTTCACTGACCAGGATGGCGTCTTCGAAGTTGTAGCCGCGCCACGGCATGAACGCCACCAGCACGTTCCGCCCCAGCGCCAGCTCGCCCATATCCGTGCAGGGACCGTCGGCCAGCACCTGGCCCTTCACCACTCTCTGGCCCTGGAACGCGATCGGCTTCTGGTTGATGCAGGTGTTCTGGTTCGAGCGCTTGAACTTGGTGAGCTGATAAATGTCCGCGCCCACTTCGCGCGACATCTGCCCTTCATGCGCCGTGCCGTCGACGCGCACGATGATGCGTTCGGAATCGACCGAATCCACGATGCCGGAGCGGCGGCAGAGCACCACGGCGCCGGAATCGCGCGCCGTCACGTATTCCATGCCGGTACCGACATACGGAGCATCGCCGCGCAGCAGCGGAACCGCCTGCCGTTGCATGTTCGATCCCATCAGCGCGCGGTTCGCGTCGTCGTTCTCGAGGAACGGAATCAGACTGGCCGCAACCGACACCAGCTGTTTCGGGCTCACGTCCATGTACTGGATTTCGTCCCGGTTCTTGAGAACGAAGTTGCCGGCCTGCCGGGCGTTCGCCAGCTCCGGCACGATGCGGCCGGTCCCGTCCACCTCGACGTTGGCCTGCGCAATGATGTACTTGTCTTCCTCCCAGGCCGAGAGGTAATCGCAGTGCGCTTCGTACTCGGCGGCCTGCTTGCCGGAGCCGAGCGCGGCGTTCGCCTTCTCGATCTCCTCGCGCCGGATCACGTCGTTCACTTTGAACGCCGTGTCGCCCGGGTTCAGGATGCGGACTTCATCCACCACCACGCCTTCCAGCACGCGCTTGTACGGGCTTTCGATAAAGCCGTAATCGTTGATGCGCGCAAAGCAGGAAAGCGAAGAAATCAGACCGATGTTCGGACCTTCCGGCGTTTCGATCGGGCAGATTCGTCCGTAGTGCGTCGGGTGCACGTCGCGAACTTCGAAGCCGGCGCGTTCGCGCGAAAGACCGCCTGGTCCAAGGGCCGAAAGACGCCGCTTGTGCGTAATTTCCGACAGCGGATTCGTCTGGTCCATGAACTGCGAAAGCTGGCTCGATCCGAAGAATTCGCGGATGGCCGCCATCACCGGCTTCGCGTTCACCAGGTCGTGCGGCATCGCCGTCGACATTTCCTGGTAGACGGACATCTTCTCTTTAATGGCCCGCTCCATGCGGACCAGACCGATGCGGAACTGGTTTTCGAGCAGTTCGCCGACCGCGCGCACGCGGCGGTTGCCGAGGTGATCGATGTCGTCCACCACGCCGATGCCTTTGCGCAGCCGCAGCAGGTAGCGGATCGTGTCGTGGAAATCTTCCGGATGCAGAATGCGCGGGTCGTACGGTTTCCCGTCCACTCCCGGCCGCACCGGCGATTCGGGCGCGTCGTAGATCTTGATCGAGAACTTCATGCGGCCCACGCGCGAGAAATCGTACTTGCGCGAGTCGAAGAACATGCCCTCGAACAGTTGCGTCGCCGTGTCCACGGTCGGCGGATCGCCCGGGCGCAGCTTGCGGTAGATCTCGATCAGCGCGTCCTTTCGCGTCTTCACCGGATCCTTGCGCAGCGTCGTCGAAATGACGGTGCCCACTTCATCGCGCTCGGGGAAGAAGATCTGGAAGCTCTCGATGCCGGCGTTGATCAGTTTCGTGATCACCGTCGGCGTCAGCTCCTGGTTGGCGTCGATCATCACTTCGCCGGTCGTCATATCCACGACGTCCGCCGCGATGAACGCGCCTTCCAGATCGTTCGGCGCCACTTCCACCTGCGCGATATTGTTCTTGCGGATTTCGCGCATCAGGCCGGAAGTGATCTTGCGGCCCTGCGGCACCACCGCTTCGCCGGCCTTGTTGTTGATGGCGTGCGAAAGCTTCAGGCCAAGCAGGCTTTCATCGACATTCCACTCGAGCTTCGCATCCTTGATGTCGATCTTCGTCACACGGTAGAACGTGCGCAGAATCTGCTCGTCGGTTTCGAGACCGAGCGCCCGCAGAAATACCGACCCGTAGAATTTGCGTTTGCGGTCGATCCGGACATACAGCAGGTTCTTGTTGTCGTATTCGAATTCGACCCAGCTCCCGCGATACGGAATGATCTTGCCGAGGAAGTAACCCTGCGCCGGAACGCGCTCGAAAAATACGCCGGGCGAGCGGTGCAGCTGGCTGACGATCACGCGCTCGGTGCCGTTGATGATGAACGTGCCGTTGTTCGTCATCAGGGGGATTTCCCCAAAGAAGACTTCCTGTTCCTTGATGTCTCGAACGCTCTTCTGGCCGGTTTCCGCGTCCTTCGCGTAGACGGTCAGCCGGATCGTCACTTTCAGCGGAGCCGCGTACGTCATGCCGCGCTCTTCGCACTCGGCCTGGTCGTACTTCAGCTGCAGCCCGACCGGGTCGCCGCACTTGTTGCAGAACGTCACGATGTTCTTGTTGAACGTTCCGCAGTGGTGGCAGAGAATATCGCCGGGATGGAAGGGATCGGTGCGGATCACCGAGCCGCAATTTCGGCACGAGGAACGCAGGTGATTCAGCCCCTTCAGATTGCCGCACTTGCACTCCCAGTTGCCGATGGAATAATCGACGAACTCGAGCGTGCTCACTCCGCGGAAGTCGGAGATGGGAAATACCGAAGTGAAGACCGTCTGCAGTCCAATGTCTTCGCGCTCATTCGGCAGAAGGTCCATCTGCAGGAACTTCTCGTACGAGTTTTTTTGGACTTCGATCAGATTTGGAATCGGAATCGAAGTTTTGATCTTGGAAAAATCGACTCTCTCGGGGGCAAGGCCGTTCTGAGAAGACATATGAATTCAGGAACTCCGTTATAGGCCGCGGCCGCTCAATGCGCCGCTACCCGCAAACTGAAAACCAGAGCAGCACAGCCCGGCGCCCGGCCGGGGGTTGTGCGCGGTTTGGAAAAGCGCGCGTACGCCAGAAGGCGGACGGCGCCACGAACAACACTGAGGCTTGCGCCTGGACAACGAAAATGAGAGCCCGGGCAGGCACTCGGTACTAATTTGCTTGAAGATTGATTCGAAACCTGGGAAAATGGCTGAAAAAGGCTGGATAGACTTCGAGCGGCAGCGCGAAGGCGCACACCGCCCCCATGCGAAGGTCTGGCCGGTTTGCGAAACAAGTACCAGGATTCCAGCGCCACCGTCACCAATCCGGGCCCAACTCCGGGTGATACCAACGCCAAGTTAATAGGCTATCACCTGCGAGTCAACCCGTCAAATACGAAAAAGCAAACAGACAAGGGCGCGGGAGCGCTCCGCACTCCCACGCCGCCATCTGCAACTACTGATGCAGTAAACGTGCGGCAGGCTTCAGCCTGCTTACGTTCCCGCCCGCTTATTTCACTTCGACGGTTGCGCCCGCGTCGGTGAATTTCTTCTTGATGGTCTCAGCTTCTTCCTTGCTGACGCCTTCCTTCACCGGCTTCGGCGCGCCATCCACCAGGTCCTTGGCTTCCTTCAGACCGAGCGAGGTGACTTCGCGCACCGCTTTGATTACATTGATCTTGTTTGCGCCAGCCGCAGTGAGCACGACCGTGAATTCGGTCTTCTCTTCCGCCGCCGGAGCCGCCGCCGCGGCCGGAGCGCCAGCCGCCGCCGCCACCGGAGCGGCCGCCGCCGCCGAGACGCCGAGGCGCTCTTCGAGCAACTTGACGAGCTGTGACGCTTCGAGCAGCGTCAGCCCCTGAATCTGTTCCGCAATTGCGTTGATGTCCGCCATGATCTTCCTGAACTCCTCAAATAAACTGTTGGCTTGTTCAGCCCTGAAATTGTTGTCTTTCGTACCTTAGGTCGTTTTTGACCGCGCACCGCGCCAGTCTGCCGGCCGGCTGTGCGCTCAGGAACGAACCGCGCCTACTCTTTGAACTTGTTTTCCTTCGCGCCCTGGTCCAGTACCACCGCCAGATTCCGTCCCGTCGCATTCATCGCCGTCACCAGCCGCTGCGCCGGCGCGTTGATCAGGAAGAGAAGCTTCGCGAAGATTTCTTCCTTCGGCGGCATGGTCGCCAGGTCGTTGATCGCCTTGATGTCGATCGCCCGGCCTTCCACCAGCCCCGCCTTGAACGTGAAACTCGGGTTCGTCTTCGCGTACGCCGTCAGCGCCTTCGCCAGCTGCACCGGATCGCCCGACGTGATCGCGAGCGCCGACATGCCGCGCAGACCTTTCAATATGTCCGCCGCCGGGAGCCCTTCAGACGCGATCTCCGCGATGTTGTTCTTGACGACCTTGTATTTCCCGCCCGCATCGCGCACCGTTTTGCGCAGGTTGTAATCCTGGTCGACGGTCATCTTCTCGAAGCCGTTCACGAACACGTTGCTCGCGGCTTCAAGCGCTTTGCGCAACTCCTCGAAATCTTTTTTCTTCTCGTCTCTGTTTTTCATTGCAACCGCAGCCTCGTCTCGCAGCGCCTGTTTCGAAATTCCGGAAATGCGCCGGCCTTAAGCCTGCGCGGCTTCCCTGGTCGCCATCTCGCTTACATCCAGCGGAATTCCCGGGCTCATCGTGGCGCAGAGCGTCGCGCTCCTCACGTACTTGCCTTTGGCCGCCGAGGGCTTCGCCTTCAGTACCGCGGTAATGAGACTCGACGCGTTCTCCACCAGTTTGTTCGCCGCAAAGCTCGTCTTGCCCACCGGCGCGTGAATGATGCCGGTCTTGTCGACGCGAAATTCAACCTTGCCGGCTTTCACTTCCAGCACCGCTTTCGCCACGTCCGGCGTCACCGTGCCCGTCTTCGGGTTCGGCATCAGCCCGCGCGGACCCAGCACCTTGCCGAGCTTGCCCACTGATCGCATCATGTCCGGCGTGGCGATCACGGCGTCGAAATCGATCCAGTTCTCACTCTGGATCTTGTTCACCATGTCCTCGCCGCCCACGAAATCCGCGCCGGCTTCCTGAGCCTCGCGTTGCTTGTCGCCGGAGGCGATCACCAGTACTTTTTTGGATTTGCCGAGTCCGTTCGGCATTACGACCGTGCCGCGGACCATCTGGTCGGCATGCTTGGGATCGACGCCGAGGCGCATATGCACTTCGACCGTCTCGTCGAACTTCGCGAACCGGATTTTCTGAAGGAGGGGAACTGCCTGCTCGATCGAGTACTCGTGGTTCTCAATCTGCTTCGCAGCAGCCTGATATTTCCTGCCTGGTTTTCTAGCCATTTCTCCTCATTGGTGCAAGCGGCGGCATCAGCCCGAAGTGCGGGCGCGCACACCTCCCACTGAGCCCTGTTTTGGGG